>CAIYXD010000397.1 GCA_903930085.1 uncultured Flavobacteriia bacterium | reverse complement strand
TCAAGTAGAATGGTTGGTTGGGCAATGAATGCATCGCACAAGTATCCGGGAATCCCAGCACATCGTGTGGTCAATAGAAATGGTTTATTAACTGGAAAACACCACTTTGAAACGCCAGATACAATGGCTGAAAAGTTGAATTTAGAAGGGGTAATTGTGAAAAATGATCAAATTCAAAATTTTAAAACCCATTTTTGGGATCCTTTCCTAGCGTTACATCTTGACGCATAAAATGTAGCATTTTTGCAATCTATTTAAATTAAAGACGGTTTAAAAATTGTAGCAAAGGCGAAAGATTGTATTTTTGGTACATGATATTAGTTACCGGCGGAACAGGGCTCTTAGGAAGTCATTTAATGTTTGAATTAGCCCGACAGGGAAGTAAAATTCGAGCCATCTACCGCAATGCTTCGCGTATAAAATCTGTAGAAAAAGTTTTCCAGTATTATTCCCCAAATGATTATTTGGATTTACTCAATTTAATCGAATGGGTGGAAGGTGATATATTGGAAATCAATTCTTTGGAAGAAGCAATGGTAGGAATTACCCAGGTGTACCATTGCGCCGGATTGGTTTCTTTCGCCAAAAGAGATTTCGATGAATTAATTAAAATAAATCGTGTAGGGACAGCAAATTTGGTAAACGTTTGTTTGGCTTTTGGTGTTCAAAAAATCGCTTACGTTAGCTCCACCGCTGCAATTGGTGGCGCAAACAATTCAACAATATCCGAAAAAACAAAATGGGAGTTATCTCCCGAAATCAGTGGGTATTCTATTTCGAAATACTCCGCTGAAAAAGAAGTTTGGCGTGGTGTTGAGGAAGGATTGGATTGTGTAATCGTAAATCCTTCCGTGATTTTTGGCGCTGGGAATTGGGAAGAGTCTTCTCTTACAATTTTTCGAACGGTTAACAACGGATTGAAGTTTTATACACGCGGCAAAAATGGGTTCGTAGATGCAAGAGATGTTGCAGAAATAATGGTGCAACTGATGCAGAGTGATGTGAAAAACGAGCGTTTTTTATGCGTTGGCGAGTCTGTATCCTTTCAAACATTGTTAACGAAAATCGCTCTTCAATTGGGTAAAAAACCGCCTTCTATCAACACACCTAAATGGTTGGTTGGATTTGCATGGAGAATTGCATGGCTTATTTCAAAATGGAAAGGAACAAATCCTACACTCACAAAAGATAGTGCACAATCTTCTTTCAATGTAAAAACATACGATGCCTCAAAAGTACAAAAAGCACTTTCTAGGCAATTCAGAGACTTAGATGACACCATTGAGAATACTATAAAAGGTAGAATTTCTTAAACCATTTTTAGATTGAAGTGTATTTTATATAAGTTAATATGTATTTTTGAATAGTATGCGAATCAAGGAGCCGACATTAATCGCAATTCTTATCATTTTTTACCTTGTAGGTACGGTAGGTATTTTGACCCCAGCCTATAAAAATTCGTTTCTAGCACTTTCGTTTTTTAACTTGATTTTATCTTTTGTTATCCTACTTTTTGCGCGCAAGAAGCAATTTTTTCTATTTCTACTTTTTTTAGTTGTATGTTTCATCGTCGGAATAGGCGTCGAATGGATTGGAATTCATACGGGCTATCTTTTTGGAAATTATAGCTATGGAACAAATCTAGGTGCAAAAATATCCGGCGTGCCATGGGTAATTGGTTTAAATTGGGGATTGTTAATCGTAACGTCTGCTTCAATTGTAAATAAATTTAAGACGAGTATTTATATTAAGGCTGTTTTGGCTGCATTACTGATGACTGGACTCGATTATTTGATGGAACCTGTTGCCGTTGAAAGCAATTTCTGGAAGTGGAAAAACGGAAGTATTCCCTTATACAACTATGTTTGCTGGTTCCTTGTATCTTTGCCTTTGCAACTGATGTATTTTAAATTTAAACTGGCGGAAACGAACAAGGTTTTTTCTACTTTGTTCTTAATTTTAGCTGTATTTTTTATTCTTTTAACTCTATTTTAGCGTATGTATTGGTGGGGACCTTTTGTTTTGTTGGCAGCTTTTTTAGGCATGGAGTTCATGGCTTGGGCAACGCATAAGTTTTTAATGCACGGTTGGATGTGGTTTTTTCATTTGGATCACCACCAAGTAAAACCAGGATTTTTTGAACGGAATGATGTGTTTTTTCTAATTTATGCAATTCCTTCTTGGTTGTGTATCATGCTTGGAATGATGAATGATTTATACGTTCCGGTTTGGATAGGTTATGGAATTGCAGCGTATGGTTTTGCATATTTTTTAATTCACGATGTCTACATTCACAGAAGATTTAAATGGTTGCGAGATATCGATACGCCATACTTTTTAGCAATTCGAAAAGCACACAAAGTACACCACAAATACCAAGGTAAAGAAGATGGTGAATGTTTTGGAATGCTGCTCGTTCCTAGAAAATATTATTTGGAAGCAAAAAAATCATTCGAACGTAAATCTGCGAAATTATGAGTGTATATGGATGGGTAATCCTTGCAACGATTACCGGACCGCTTTGCTTAAGTTTTGATAAAAAAGTACATTTTTATACGTATTGGAAAGCATTACTTCCATCTCTTTTAAGCGTAGGGATTGCCTTTCTTGTGTGGGACGAATACTTCGCACAAAAGGGAATTTGGGGATTTACTCCCGAGTATTTAGCAGGAATTTATATCGGTAAACTGCCAATTGAAGAGATTTGTTTTTTTCTAGTTGTGCCGTATGCTTGCGTTTTTATACATGAAGTTTTAAAAAGCTACTTTCCTAAAGTGAATCTGAAAAAATTTGCGCATTTTTTTGCCTTTGGTTTTACTTTCGCCGGTTTGCTGTTCGGAATAATCTACTTGGAAAATTGGTACACGGCTAGTGCTAGTATCCTTAGCGCTTTACTCACCATTGGACTTTATTTTGTCAAGAAAGTGGAATGGTACAGCTCCTTTGTTTTTACGTTTATGGTTGCAATTATTCCTTTTTTAATCGTGAATGGAATATTAACTGGTTCTTTTACGGATGCACCGGTAGTTTGGTACAACGAAAATCATATCATTGGCCTGCGTATTTTTACCATTCCTTTTGAAGATCTGTTTTATAATTACGCCATGCTATTGCCGTTGATTGCGATCTTTGAATACTTAAAAAAAGGTAAGCGTATTAAATCTTAAAATTTGGATAAAATTTGTTGCAACAT
>CAIYXD010000396.1 GCA_903930085.1 uncultured Flavobacteriia bacterium | reverse complement strand
GTTTGCGCTTCACCGCAGGAAACCAAACTTAAAACCATTGTTGCTGCTACAATATATCTTTTCATAATTCAAGTGTATAATTTTTATTCTGCAAAGTAAAGATTTCTTTTGAATTGTAAAAGTCACTTGTGTTACATTAATACGAATTCCATTGATTGTCTGGAAAAGTGATTTTATCGAATGGTATTGCTAACTTTAAAAAGAATTTCTACGATAAAAAAATCAATTGTTCAATTACCCGATTAATGCTTAATAGAGAGGAATTAAAAGCTAAAAATATTGAATTCTGGTTTGAATTTAAAAAGTATATGCAAAAAGTTCGTTCCACAAATGGACGAAGAATGAACTGGCTGAATTATCCCTCAGATGTTAAAAACATCTATATTCGCCTACAAGTTGACGCGACAGGTGCCAGACTTTGCATGGATATTCAGCCTAAAGACGCTGGAATTCGGGAGATTATTTGGGAACAAATGGGTGAACTTAAAAAAGTATTGGAAAATGCCATGAAATACGAAACAATTTGGATTGAACGCATGCATTTAGAAGATGGTAGAGACTTTTCTAGAATTTTATGGGAGTTAAATAATGTTAGTTTTTACGTGGAGAATGACCGTCCAATTATCTTTGAATTCCTTAAAAGTAGATTGTTAGAATTTGATGAATTTTACCAGGAATTTAAAGAAATATTAATTTCTCTAAATGATTAGTTTGGTTTCACTAAATTTGCACCAATAAAGATTGATTATTATAAATCGAAATTACACAAACTTCAATATATGCGTAAAATTTCACTTATTTTTCTACTATCCGTTTCGTCTTTTTCTTATAGTCAAACGGATCTTTTGAACTCAGATTTCCAAGTTGGTATTCCTTCCAATTTCACGATAGTGAATAACGATGGTTTTACTCCTGCCGACCAAGTTGCAGAATATACGTCCGCATGGATTTCTGTTGTAGATCCTGAGAATACGCTTGATACTGTCGCTTCTTCCACTTCTTTTTTTAATCCGCAGGGAATTGCCAGTCGTTGGATGATTACGCCTGCACTTGCAGTAGGATCTTATGGGAATTTTATTGAATGGAACGCTAAATCTCAGGATGCATCCTATCCAGATGATTATTTGATTTTGATTTCCACAACGGATAATTCATTGGCTAGTTTCACCGATACAATTGGATATATCATGGAGGAAAATGTAGATTGGACTTCTCGAATGGTGAATCTTAGTGAAAAAGGATATACCAACCAAAGCCTATTTATTGCATTTGTAAATGTATCCGCAGATGGCTACAAATTATATATTGACGATATCCATGTTTGGAAAGAAGATCCAGCCAATGTTCAAGAACTTGTAAAAGAAAATACGATTAAAGTATTCCCAAATCCTGCCAATGAAGTGGTGAATATAGAAAGTTTTGAATCCGTTGAAATGGTGCAACTTTTAAATTCTAATGGGCAACTTTTAGCACAGACATCTGAAAAAACGATTTCTTTAATTGCATTTCCATCCGGTATATATTTCCTGAAAATTAAAACTTTACACGCCGTAAAAACGCTAAAAGTCGTTAAAAACTAAGGACTTAAAGAATCATTTCATTTCTAACCAATGTTGTGTAAATATCATTGGAAACGGAATCCTTGAACTCTGGTTTTAAGCGTTGTCTCCAATCGGAACCTTCGATCAATTCAACAGACTTGAAATTGTATTTTTTTCCATCCCAAGCGAACAAACAATTATAAAAAATAATTTCACCTTCGATATTATCGTTAAAACGTAAGATTAAATCCTTGTAATGGCTTTTGGAGGTGCGCGTTCCAATGAGATTGGCAACAAACGTATTAACTTTCACCAATTGCCCTTTTTCTCTAACAAATGTTACAAGTCTTCTCAATTTGATACCACCAACTTTTGACTTTATTTGGAGTAAAAAAGCGTTTTCAACTGGCGCATCATCGCGCATCGGAAAAACACGGAAAAATCTCGGCGAGCAGGCAGGCTCCATATAATTTGACGTGTCTTTTTGAAACTCCGAGCAAATTTTCAATTCCTTTAACAGCTCAAGATGTTTTGCGTCTTCAAAATTATCAACATTAAATAAGGTTTCTATTCCAGTAATGTCTGAAACGGATGTGTCCGTATCTTTTTTTGAAACTTGATCATCTTCTCCTGAACAAGAAAACAAAAAAGAGATCACTACGATTGGCAAAAATTTGTTCATATTTAAATTGTTATTTTTTAAATCGGGAAAACCTGTCCTGCCTGAAGATACGCTTTTTCAAAATGCTTTGCATCTATTCCAGTAGGTATGGAATTTACCTCTAACCATTCCAATAATTTTTCAGTTGGCATATTTCCAGTCAACGCATCTGTCGCCATTGGACAACCCCCAAATCCTTTAATTGCGCCATCAAATCTGCGACAGCCGCTTGTGTATGCAGCTTCAACTAAATCTTTTGCGTTTTCTGGTTTCGTATGTAAATGTGCACCAAACTCAACATTTGGTAAAGCTGGAATTAATTCTGAAAACAAATAAGACACATCCGACGTCGAAGCTTTTCCAATTGTATCGGATACTGCTTGAATTTTAACACCATAAGAATGGTAAAGAATTTCACACCATTTTTGGACAATCTCCGCATTCCAAGTTTCTCCGTATGGATTACCGAAACCCATTGATAAATAAACAACCAATTCTTTGTTGGTTTTCTTACAAATGGACTGAATTCCTTCCAATTTAGAAAGTGATTCTTCGATTGTGGCATTCGTATTCCTTTTTTGAAAAACCTCAGAAACGGAAAAAGGAAATCCCAAATAATCAATCTCTTCAAAGTAAGCTGCTTCCTTCGCCCCACGCTCATTACCAATAATTGCCAATAATTTTGTTTCTGAAGTATATTCTAAAAGTGACAAAACTTCTGCAGTATCTCTTAGTTGAGGGATAGCTTTTGGTGAAACAAAACTCCCGAAATCGATTGTATCAAAACCGCATTTCAATAATTGATTGATGTAAGCTGCTTTTTTATCTGTTGGAATAAAATCATGCAGGCCCTGCATTGCATCTCTTGGGCATTCGATTATCTTCACTTTGGACATCCTCAAAAATACAAATTAAGCCTTACTTTTTAGAATTGCTTTATTAATTCTTTTCACCAATCCAGGTCCTTCATATACAAAACCGGTGTAGATTTGAACCAATGATGCTCCAGCAGCTAGTTTCTCCAATGCATCTTCTTCAGAATGAATCCCACCAACGCCAATAATTGGAAAAGATTTGTTAGATTTTTCTGAGAGGTAACGAATCACTTCCGTGGATCGTTTAGTTAATGGTTTACCAGATACTCCCCCCGCTCCTATTTCATCCAATTCCGATTTGGATAGATGCAGATTTTCTCTAGATACAGTTGTATTACACGCAATTACTCCAGCTATTTTAACCTCTTCAATAATCTCTACAATATCATCTAATTGCTCTGTATTTAAATCGGGAGCAATTTTTAACAAAATGGGTTTGGGATACTGTTTTAGATTATTTAAATCCATCAGTTCTGAAAGTAATTTTTTTAATGGTTCTTTTTCTTGCAACTCTCTCAAGTTTGGCGTATTTGGAGAAGAAACATTGACAACAAAATAGTCTACATATGGAAATAATCCTTCAAATGCGATTTTGTAATCGTTTACTGCATCTTCATTTGGTGTAAGTTTATTCTTTCCAATATTTCCACCAATTATTATAGTAGTTTTTCGATTTCTTAGATTTGCTATTGCCATATCTAAACCGCCATTATTAAATCCCATTCTATTGATAATACCTTCATCTTTCTTTAACCTAAATAAGCGTGGCTTTTCATTGCCGGGCTGTGCTTTAGGGGTAATTGTTCCAATCTCAATGAAACCGAAACCACAAGAGGCAAGATCATTGTACATTGTTGCTTGTTTATCAAATCCGGCAGCCATTCCAACTGGGTTTTTAAACGTCAAACCAAATACTTTCGTTTCCAATCGATGATCTTCGATAACATAAATTATTTTCCAAGCCCATTTAACGAAAGGAATCCTTAGCAGAAAATGCAAAAGTGATGCTGTAAAATAATGAATTTTTTCTGGATCAAACAGAAAAAATATTGATCGTATGAATTTGTACATGCTGAACGCAATTAATCAATTACAATAAATTTAAAAGGGTAGCTATAGCCACCCTTTTAAATTTATTTATAGTTAAGTATTCTAGAATTTATATCTACCACTACTCCATTGGATTCGATTTCTAGAACCACCCTTATATTTGTAGGTTATATTTCTACTGGCTACAATATTAAGAGTGTAATACGCGTCTTTATTTTCATCTCCTCTTTGCTGACCAGGTGCAAACCAACTGGTATTATTATAGGATGGATTAGAAAGGTATTGAGCTTCTGGAGAATATAATTTAGAAGGGTCGAAATAAACACCATGAACATCATCAATATAATCGGAAAAAGTTTTTATATAAGTTGCTTCAATTCCAAGACTCCAAACTTTGCTTACCGCCATCCTAAATCCAATACCAATTGGGATAGTCATTGTAAGAGGCTTTGTTTGGTCAGCACCGCCCACCAAACCTTGTCCTTCTGTTTTAAGTGGTCGCAATGCAATCCATTCGTCATGGTATTTTGCTTTAGGATTAAAAAAACTAACTCCCAATCCAGTGAAAAGATATACCCTGTCGTTTCTATATTTTGAACCTCCTCTGCTTGAGCCACGAGATTGGTACTTCTCGTTCGCCCAAAAAATTACTTCAATTCTTTGCTGCATTTCAAAGTAAAGTGTCCTAAAGTGAAGATTTCTGCTATTTCGGATAATTTCGTTTGTTTGAGAATCATCCCCGCGTAACATACCAAAATTTAATGTTGATGATGTTGCAAAATAAGGGTGAAAACGATATCTATATCCTATAAAACCACCAATAGAAGTAGTTGGAAAATCAATATCTACCATACTAAAGTCCTTACCTATAAGGTTTCTCCCGCCTAAGTCTCCTGTGAATTGCGTAGCACCAAGTCCACCAATAATCTCTTTTTTATTTAATGACCAGTTTCTTTGGGAATTGAAATTAGAAAACTGAGCAAGGCTTATGGATGCAAATGAAAAACATGTAATTAGGATAAAATATTTCATATTTTAAATTTAGTATTAATTACAAAAAAATTAATATATGCAAAAGTAAGAATTTATTTGAAATTAAAAAATAATTATTCATGAATTTGTATTACGTAGATTCAACAACTAAATGCAAGTTTTTTTTCGTGAATATATTTAAAAAATTGATTCTTAGTGTCTTAAATAAATAAGTTCTTGATTTTAAAACTAAAACCAGCTAATAGCGCTGGTACAATCAACTTCAAATAAAATAAAAGATAGTCCGTAATTGTTTTGTCTTAACTTCCAATCAAATAGTTGATTTGAGATTGTATAATGAGTATAATTAAAAAATGTATTCAATTTGGGTTTATTCGTGAAGTATAAAATGTTTAATTTATATTTCAGAATTATTTATTGAATTCTCCCAATTATCATTTAGCAATGCAACAAAGCGCCGCGACATGTTGTTAAAATATCTTTTTGTTCGGTAACCACTCACCCAATTTACACCACGAATTGCATTGGTAAGAAAGACTTCATCCGCTGCTAACAAGTTCTGCGGCAGAATATTACACTCATAAACCTTAACTCCATTGTTTAATGCTAAATTAATTATTTGCATACGCATCGTGCCGGCCAAACAACCCTCTTCCAATCCTGGCGTATATAATACACCATTACTTACCAAGAAAAGATTACAACTGGAACTTTCTATAATTCCACCTTGATCATTTGCAATTAAAACATCATCTAATTTCCTTTCCGTGGCATTGATAGCTGCCATCACATAAACCAAACCACTTTTTGTTTTATAG
>CAIYXD010000395.1 GCA_903930085.1 uncultured Flavobacteriia bacterium | reverse complement strand
GTCATAGAATTAAATCTAACGGAAGGATCTTCTGCTCCAACCCAAACTCCTGTTACCAAATCTGGTGTCAAACCAACAAACCAACCGTCTGAATTTTTTTGCGTTGTTCCCGTTTTTCCTGCTGTTGGAGCTAATACATTTCCCCAAGATTGTCCACCGCGCAAGCTTCCTGCTGTTCCACCCGTGACAACTTGTTTCATCATTTTCAATGTTTCGTAAGCCACATTTTCGTTCAGCACTTCTTTGGAATACGGTTTGGCATTATAGATTACATTTCCGCTTCTATCCTCAATTCGCAAGATAGTTGTTGGACGATTGTAAATTCCATTATTCACAAAAATACTTTGAGCTCCGACCAGTTCAAATAAGGAAAGATCCATAATTCCTAGACACATGGAAGGAACCTCATCTTCCGGGCGTAAATTAATATCCATTTGTTTCAATAACTTAGAAATCGTTTTTGGTCCGGCGTAACCTCCCATTTTTGCCATCACAGCAACTGTAATATTATTCATAGATTGCGCCAAACCCGTTGAAGCAGAAACAACCCCAGCATCTGATCCACCAGCATTTTTTGGACACCAACGGCCATTAATATTTCCGCCACCATCTTGCAAATCGACGCAATACGCTGTATTTGCAAATTGCGTGCATGGTTTTACTACGCCCATTGCCATTGCTGTTCCATAGACAAATGGTTTTATCGTAGATCCAACTTGTCGTTTTCCTTGTTTCACGTGATCGAAGGCAAAATGTTGAAAATTTGCACCGCCCACCCACGCTTTCACAAATCCAGTCTGCGGTTCTATAGAAAGTAAGCCCGCATGTAGAAAAGATTTATAATACCGAATAGAATCATTTGGTGAAAGTAACGTATCGGTTTCTCCATCCCAGGAGAAGATTGTCATTTGTTGTGGTGTATTAAAATTTTGTGAAATTTCATTTTCAGACAAGCCACTTTCTGCTAGTTTAGCATACCGCGGAGAATTTAGTCTGGCACTGCGCATGATAGACTCTGCCGCCTCATCCGTAATAGAATTACTGAATGGGTAATTGCGCACTCTTCGATTGTTGTCGTTGAATGGTTTTTGTAAATTTTCCTTCAAGTGACGCGTAACCGCCTCTTCCGCATATTTCTGCAAATTAGCATCAATAGTGGTATAAATTTTTAATCCGTCGCGGTAAATATCGTATGGCGTTCCATCTTGTCTTTGGTATTTCCAGCTTCCATCGGGATTTTTTTCCAAAAACAGATTGGTAAGTTCCTTTCGAACCGCTTCTCGAAAATAAGGCGCCATTCCTTGTTTGTGATCCACAACTTGATAATCAACATACAATGGTTTCACCTTCAAAAGATCAAATTCTTCTTGCGTTATATTGTTTTTCAAAGCTGCATTATTCTCCTTGCTATTTTTTAACCATTGAAACAGAACTTGGTTTCTACGCGATACCGCTCTTAAGGAATCTTCACCCCTTTTTACAGCAACTTCTTCCGATGTAACCGCTGAAAGTGCGATATTTTTTTCCGTAGCGATTTTACCTCTG
Source organism: uncultured Flavobacteriia bacterium (assembly GCA_903930085.1). Lineage (GTDB taxonomy): Bacteria > Bacteroidota > Bacteroidia > Flavobacteriales_D > Crocinitomicaceae > M0103. The sequence continues at coordinate 8,938 of CAIYXD010000395.1, read as the reverse complement.
TAATTTTTGATTTTGTGCGTGTAAGGATTATACAAGCCGGGGTTTTTACACATTCCAACTAGCATTGCTGCTTCCTCTTTATTCAAATTAATCGGTTTTTTATTAAAGTAAACTTTCGCAGCATTTTCAATTCCAACGGCATTGTATAAAAAATCGAACTGATTTAAATACATGGTAATAATTTCCTCCTTAGTGTACCGTTTTTCTAGGCGTGTTGCGATAATATTTTCCCGTACTTTTTCATTTATTCGACGGAAAATTCGACCAATCTTCCAATTGGAGGAATTCGATACCGATTCGCCAGTTGCACGCGCCAATTCTTCGCGTTCCCGCTGTTGCAGCGTAAATAAAAGCTTTGCTAATTGCTGTGAAATTGTGGATGCTCCTCCGGCTCCTCCGACAGATACGACTGCTCGCCCGATTGCTTTAAAATCCACTCCGGAATGGTCTAAAAATCGTTCGTCTTCCGTGGATATCAATGCGTCGATCACAAAAGGTGAAATTTCTTTGAATGCCACACTTGTTCGGTTTATTTTCCAGTACCTTCCTAATTCTGTTTCACCATCTTCCGCCAAAACAACAGAAGCTAATAATTCGGGTGGGTTATCTAACATTGCTACTGGCGGCAAATCATCTTCCGATTGGAACAATAATAAGGAAGCAACGATTAACAAAGGGAGCATAGCAAAGAACCAAAATAAATAGGTCAATTTCTTTTGTTCTTTATCAAAAAAAATGTTTTTTGTTCCTTTCTTATCTTTCATGGTTAACTAATTTATGTAAATGTAAAGATTTCTTTCGTTTAATACTTTTTGAAATTATTGTAATACATCCCGTCGTTGGCTATCGAGTTTCAACAGAATGAAAAGCATCATCGAAAATGACATCATCGAAGATCCTCCATAGCTAAAGAACGGCAGTGGAATTCCAATAACCGGAGCAAATCCGATATTCATTCCGATATTAATGGCAAAATGGTAAAATAAAATCATTCCAACCGCATAGGCGTATACACGATTAAAAACGGAACGTTGCCGTTCTGCAATAACTATAATTCGCATGAGCACAAACATATACACGCTAACCAAAATGAAAACCCCTGCAAAACCCCATTCTTCTGCGAAAGGGCAAAAAATAAAGTCGGTTTCACTTTCTGGAACGTGGTTACTTTCCACACTGGAAACGGAAGCTTTGTTGTAACCTTTGCCTAAAAACCCTCCGGAACCGACTGCTGCCATTGCTCTATTTCGGTTGTAATCTTCTCCATTCGGATCTTCTTTTAGGCCTAAAAAAAGTTCAATTCTATCTTTTTGATGTTCAGCCAAACCTTGAAAACCGAAGTTTACAATGGACGATAATCCTGCCGCCAAAACAAACCCAATCAAAACAACGAACAACACTCTTTTTCTTTCTCTTTTCGCCCCTAACAATCTAGAAATGACAAGGGCCAAAAGGGCTAAAATGGTTAACGAAATAATTACACTCCAAAATCCTGGGATTTCTAGGCCTGGTAAAAAGTCAAATTCAAGCACTTCGTTGCTCATCAATAGCGTTACCAAACTCAAGAAAACAACTACAAATAAAATTGGGATAAAATGGCTTCCGACCCATGTTTGCTTAAACTTTACTCCTGGAATTCCGTTCATGATTTTTAGAATTAGAGGGTCGTAGGTAATTCCCTCGCGGTACATTACAAACAGAAAAGAAGTAAAAACGACAAAAGTTCCAGCATCCGGCTGCAACAAAATCAGAGCCATTGGAATTAGAATAATTGCATTTGCAAGGAAAACCGTTTGAATATTTTGCTGCTTTACATTAACATTACTTATAAAGCGAGCAAGTAGAAGTGCGGAACCTATTTTGGCAAATTCTGCCGGTTGAATTCCCATCGTTCCAATTCCGAGCCATGCGCGCGCGCCATGTACAGGCGGCATAAACAATACAACCACCAAAAGGGATAAGGTGAATAAATAGATTGGAACGGCAAATTTTTGGTAAATATCCGAATCAATTAAAAAAACGATTAAACCTAGAAACAAGGAAACACCGAGCCAAATAATTTGCTTCCCATATTTTTGCGAAAAATCAAACAAACTTGGGTGATCTTCATTGTAAGCAGTGGAATAAACCGTTGCTACACCCATGATTAATAAAATCAAATAGGATACAAACAATGCCCAATCAAAATGTGCTACTATGGATTCTCCTTTTCTCATCTGTTGTAGGAAAAGTTTGCGTCTAAAATTGTTTTCTCCCGCTCTTTTTCGGTAATTTTTCGTGTTAAATATTTCTCAATCATAAGCCCTGCGGTAGGTGCAGCCCACAATCCTCCGCCACCTTTTGCGTTTTCAATAAAAACAGCAATTGCAATTTTTGGATTATTCATTGGTGCAAAGGCCACAAAAACGGAATGGTCATCTCCATGCGGATTTTGAACGGTTCCCGTTTTTCCGCAAACAATAATATCTTTTAGCTTGGCTCTTTTCCCTGTTCCCCCTGGCTCGTGAACAACACGTCTCATTCCCTCCACAATTACAGAATAATGTTTGCTATCGACCATGGAATAATGTTTCTTTCTAAATTGCGCCATAGGGCCATTTGCGCCAATTGATTTTACAAAGTGTGGCGTATAATACCACCCTCTATTTGCAATTATAGCAACAATATTTGCCATTTGAAGCGGCGTCAACATTACTTCTCCCTGTCCGATTGAAATGGATCGAATTGTGGAAAATGCCCACCGGTGATTTCCGTACCATTTATCGTAGTATTTTGAATCTGGAATAGAACCTGGGCGTAATCCTGTAATATCTGTCTCCAAATTTTGTCCCAAACCGAAACTGCGCATGTATTTAGACCAGATATTGAGCCCAATCTCCGCATCTTCAAAAACACTCTTTTTTTTTCCTTGCTGAATAATTCTGCGTGTTACCGAATAATAATAAGGGTTACACGAATGTTTTATCGCGTCTGCCAAATTTCCTGCACTAGCATGGTTATGGCAACCTACAACAGATTTATTGCATGGAAATCCTGATTCTGGCGTAATTACACCTTCTTGCAATCCAATCAGAGAATTCAACAACTTAAAAGTGGATCCCGGAGGATATTCTGCCGCTAGAGGTCTTGGGTATAACGGTTTACTTGGATCGTTCAGCAATGCCGGATAATTATCCGAAATATTTCTTTTTCCGATGAATAAATTTGGATCATAGGACGGGGTAGAAACCAATGCTAAAATCTCCCCTGTTTTTGGTTCAATTGCCACAATACAACCTCTTTTATTTTTTAAAAGCTTTTCACCGTAGGCTTGCAAAATAATATCCACACCTAAATTTAGTGGCGGACCTTGTTTTGCTATTGTGTCGTATTTTCCATTGGCATACGATTCAATTGCGTTATTCAATGCAGAAGTAACAATATACCGTATTCCTTTTTGTCCGCGTAATTCTTTTTCATAAAATCGTTCCAATCCTGCTCGCCCGATATTGTAGCCCGGTTTATAGAATTGGTCTTCGGTGATTTCTTCTCTGTTAACTTCAGAAAGATAGCCAACAATATTAGCACCATTTGCATAAGGATAGCTTCTCATACTGGTAACTTCTTCGTGAAATCCCGGGAAATTTTCCAAATGTGGCGCAATAACAGCTATTTCTTCCAGCGTTAATTCTTTTAGAAACGGATAGGCACGAATTTTTTGGTAATTGGAGGTTGTTTTTCCGCTGTGGCGGTTGTAGTATTTTCCTTCCCCTCTGACGATTTCCTGAAACCGATATCTAACCTGTTCGCGTGTCCAGCCAATCAATTTTGCAAAAGCGGCAGTATCCAAGTTTTTCATATCGTCCTCCACCATCATGAGGTTATAGTAGGTTCGATTGGAAACCATTTTTTTGCCATTTCGGTCAAATAGAACGCCCCTTGGCGGAGTGATTTCTTTTCTTTTTTCAGCGATTTCTTGTGCCCTCAATGTCCAGGTATCATCCATTACCTGCATATAAAAAATACGTGTGGTATAAATTATTCCGACCAATACCATTAAGATAATCAAGACATATTTTCTGGCGTCTAAATTCATCTTTCTTTTGGCTTAGAAACAAAAAGTGATTGCAACAAGGTGCTAAATAAAAAGGACAATGGTAAGCTCAAGAAAACCTTTTGAAGAATGAAAAAGAAATCATCCATTCTAAATATTTCCAATGTAAAAAACCATAAATGGTGCAAAAACAGCAATATCCCGTAAACGAAAATATACCAGCGCACTCCCATTTGATAGCTACTTCCTTCTTTTAAATTATCGTATCCATCGCGGGGCGAAAACATTTTAAAAATGATTGGACGTAAATAGGCCATTAAGACCAATGAAGATGCGTGTAACCCATATGTGTTTGAAATTGAATCTATAGCAATTCCCATTGCAAAAGCGAGGGCTAAAACGGCAATTACACTTAATTCAAACGGCAATAAAAGGACAAATAATGGGTATACCATAATTTGTATTCCAAGTCCAATTTCAAGTTGGTTCAACACAAGCGCTTGAATGCCAACCAATAAAATAAAACGGATTATATTTTTAATTACTTCGTTCATTCTTCTTTATCTACCGGAATTTCAGATTCCAGATTTTCTTGTTCTTCGCGCAGCAGGTTTTTGATAACATATACACGCTGCAACGCTCTATAATCCTCGGAAAATCGGATTACTACATCCCATAATGGTTTTCCTTCTACGGGTTTTAACTTTTCAATTCTGCCAACTGGCAATCCGCGCGGAAAAATACCGGATCCACCTCTTGTCACAACCTTCGACCATTTTTTGATCGATTGATCATTTGAAATTCCCGCAATCGAACCTCTTCGAGGATCTCTTCCGTCCCATTTTAGCAAGCCAAAAAGTCCAATAGGTTCAATCATAATGTCGACGTTGATATTTTCAGTTAAAACAGATTTGACAACGGCATAATTTTCACTTACGTTGTGTACAATTCCGACAATTCCTTTGTCTGAAAAAACGCCCATCCCGCGTTTGATTTTTTGTTTTGACCCGATGTCTAGGGTGAAATAATTATTTCTTTTTGTGACGGTAGAATTAATTACCAATGCTGGAATATACTCGTATTGCTGTCGAAAAAGTGTGTCATTAATTTTAACTGTTCCATATTGTAAGCGATGGAAGCTTTCTGGCAACTGTTTTCTTAGACGAATATTCTCTTTCTGAAGATTTTGGTTGTTCTTTGTAAGATTAAAATGCTTGGTAACTTCATGCTTCGCACCAAGTATAGATCCGGAAACAGATGACGCAGTGGTAAGATAACGTGCTCTAGGAAAATTTAAAAAAGAAAAATAGGTAGTGATCGCAAAAAGCTGCAAAACCACAAAAACTAGAAAAACACGAAAACGCTTAAAAAAAGCTATTAAATTGCGCATGCACAAAGATAAGAAAGTCCCGATAAATATTTACCGGGATTCTTAAAATTAATCTCTTATCAAGAATTGGAATTTTTCGATGTTTTTCAATGCAATACTTGTTCCTCTTGCCACAGCTCTCAAAGGATCTTCAGCAATGTGAACCGGTAGTTTTGTCTTTGCGGAAATACGTTTGTCAAGTCCTCTCAACATGGAACCGCCGCCAGCAAGATAAATTCCAGTTTTGTAAATATCTGCGGATAATTCAGGCGGAGTCATTTCCAACGCACTTAAAATCGCTTCTTCAATTTTAGAAATCGTTTTATCCAAAGCGTGTGCTACTTCAGAATACGTTATGATAATTTCCTTCGGAATTCCAGTCATTAAATCACGTCCACGAACCGCAAAATCTGGCGGTGGATTGTCTAATTCTGGAATGGCAGCGCCAACTTCAATTTTAATTTGCTCTGCGGTGCGTTCTCCAACAAGAATGTTGTGTTGACGACGCATGTATTCTTCAATATCGCTAGTAAAATCATCTCCTGCAATTCGAATTGATTTATCGCAAACAATTCCACCTAAGGCAATAACTGCAATTTCTGAGGTTCCACCACCAATATCAATAATCATATTGCCCATTGGCTCTTCCACATCTATTCCAATTCCAATTGCAGCTGCCATTGGCTCGTGAATCAGGTAAACTTCTTTCGCTCCAGCATGCTCTGCAGAATCGCGAACGGCACGTTTTTCAACTTCTGTAATTCCAGATGGAATACAAATAACCATACGTAGCGATGGATTGAAAAGGCTTCTCCCTGGATTGATCATTTTAATCATTCCACGAATCATTTGTTCCGCACTTTGAAAATCTGCAATTACGCCATCTTTCAAAGGGCGAACGGTCTCAATCAATTTGTGGGTTTTACCGTGCATTTGTTGCGCTTTTTTACCAATTGCAACAATTTTTCCAGTTTGTATATCTCTAGCAACTATTGACGGCTCGTCTACAACTACTTTATCGTTCATGATAATTAGTGTATTTGCTGTGCCTAAGTCAATTGCTATTTCTTGCGTTAAAAAGCTAAATAATCCCATTTCGTGTTCGCTTTCTTTTTTAAAGTACTATAATGATAATCAGTTTCTTCGTAAAAAGTGGTTTTTTGTTACACTTTTCTACAAATAAAAATATTTAATGTTTAAAATGTCTATTCCCTGTGAAAACCATTGCCATATTATGCGCATTACAGTAATCAATTGATAATTCGTCTTTTATGGAGCCTCCCGGTTGAATTACTGCTGTTATACCTGCTTGATCGGCAATTTCCACACAATCTGGGAAAGGGAAAAAAGCATCGGATGACAGAACAGATCCTTTTAAATCAAAACCAAAAGATTTTGCCTTATGAATTGCTTGCGTCAAGGCGTCTACTCTGGAAGTTTGTCCCGTTCCACAAGCCAACAACTGGTTGTTTTTTACCAGCACAATTGTATTTGATTTAACGTGTTTTACTATTTTATTAGCGAACAACAAATCGTTTATTTCTTGCTGGGTTGGGTGCACTTTCGTGCGGGGCTCTAAATTTTCAGCTTTTTCCGTAATTAAGTCTTTATCTTGTTCCAGAACGCCATTCAATATTGTTCGGAATTGTCGTTTTGGCAAGGCGACACTCTTTTGAAGTAAAATGATTCTATTTTTCTTGGATTTAAGCAATTCCAGCGCTTCCGGATGGTAAGAAGGTGCAATTACCACCTCGCAAAATAATTCATTTACCTCTACCGCTGTTTCCAAATCCATTTCTTTATTGGCAATCAATATACCGCCAAAAGCGCTTACTGGATCACCCGCCAAAGTTGCCAAATAAGCTTCTTTTAAGGTTGGTCGTATTGCAATTCCACACGGATTATTGTGTTTCAAAATAGCGAAAGTTGGTGCTTCATCCTTGAATTCAGCCATCAGATTAACTGCTGCATCAACATCCAACAGGTTGTTATAAGAAAGCTCTTTTCCATGCATTTTATCAAAAATAGCATCTAAATCGCCGTGAAAAATGCCTTTTTGGTGTGGGTTTTCGCCATACCGCAAAACCTGCGAATGTAAAATGCTTTCTTTGAACATTTCTTTTTCACCTTGATTGAAATACTTGAAAATATGCGTATCGTAATGGGAAGAAACATTAAATGCGTCTCTAGAAAAAGAAATCCTTTGTTCGATTGTTGTCTCACCATTTTGCGCAACCAACAGTTCTAAAAATTCAGCGTACTGGTTTTGAGAAGGAAGAATCACGACATCTTTGTAATTTTTTGCCGCAGCGCGTATTAGTGAAATTCCACCAATATCAATTTTTTCTATGATATCGTCGTGACTTGCGCCAGAAGCAACTGTTGCCTCAAATGGGTACAAATCAACTATCACCAAGTCTATTTCAGGAATTTCATATTCTTTAATCTGCTGTTGGTCTTGTGCATTGTCTCTGCGGTTTAGTATTCCACCGAAAACTTTCGGATGCAATGTTTTTACACGACCGCCAAGAATAGAAGGGTAAGAAGTCAAATCCTCCACACGCACAACAGGAATTTTCAGATCTTCAATGAAAGCTTGCGTGCCTCCAGTGGAAAAAATAACCACACCATTTTTATGTAATTCTTGAACAATTGCCGCTAATCCGGTTTTGTCGAAAACAGAAATTAACGCTGAATTAATCTTTTTTGATGCACTCATTACATGAAATAATAGAAAGTGCAAAATTAGTCTAAATTTCATCACTATCCATATATATAAAATAAAAAAGGGTCGTTTTTTCAAACGACCCTTTACAAGCAATTTATTCTATTTACAATTTTATAATTCTTTTGGTAATTTGAGCTTCTCCTGAGGATAATTTCACTTGGTACATACCATTTGCGAAACCATTCATTGCAATAGTAACAGAACTACCATTTTGGTTCGAAGAGGTAGCTATTAATTTCCCAAAAAGGTCAAATAATTCAATCGTAACTTCTTCCTCTACAACCGCAGAAAGATCAATAATAAGCTCCTCTGAAACAGGATTAGGAAATAATTGAACCGCATTCAATGCATTCAAATCCTCTATTCCTACTCCCGAAGATTGAATCACAACAGAATAATCTTCTACTTCACCGTACATTGTTACTCCACACGGTGCAATAGTTCCGTCGTTTGGTTGGTAGGAACTTCTAACGCGCATTTTAACGGAACCTGTTGTTGCGGATGTTGGAACAGTAAAGTTAAACACGTTGCTCCATCCTGCCGCAACAATTACATAAGCTACTTGCTCACCTGCGTCTAGAAAATCATTGTCGTTGTTATAATCTATCCAAATTGCAAATTCATCTCCTGTATATGCTCCCTGGGCATTTGCCGTTGTTGTAGAAGGGATTATCGTAGCCGTGTATGGATTGCCTTTTGTTAAAGTCGTAGAAAGGGAAGCAAAACTTGTATACCCAGAGCAAGTCGACGTATTGTTTAAGGTGTTCAACTGAACTGAAGAAATATATGTGTTGTCACTTGTTGTTGT
>CAIYXD010000394.1 GCA_903930085.1 uncultured Flavobacteriia bacterium | reverse complement strand
TAGCGAATGGAAGTTCCTAAAAAGCCATTTTTCAAATTCCGACCATACGCAACTTGTCCATAATTAATTCCTCCTGCCAAAAACGCTTGATTTACACTAAGTAAAGTGTGCATTTTTTCATTATACAAAGATGGATTTGCGATTCCCAAATTAATATCTTGGTCTTTTATGGAAATGAAATCATTTGCCAATCCTGCTGAACGCGCATTATAAGTAAGATCTAGAAGTGCAAATGAACTTGTTCCGCCTGTTTGGGATAAACCAATTCCGCTGATTGTCAGTAAAACTAAAAAACAAAATATTTTCATACTCGAAGGTTAACGCAAAGAAAATGGAAAAATTTTAATTGGAGGAATTAAATGTTGATTTTTAATCTTTTTAGGATGCTGAATAGTGTTTTTTTTCTCACACCCGTTTTCCAATTTCTATTGCTTCCAAATCGTGGATGCGATCACCGGTTATGGCAAAGCGCAAAATTGTTTTTACTGCATGAAAGCCTTTGAAACCGCAGGCGCCAGGATTCATCCATAGCATATTAAAGGTTGGATCCATTTTTACCAATAAAATATGTGAATGGCCACAAATAAATAATTTCGGCGCTTTTTTTTGTAATTCGGGTAAAGCATTTGTGCTGTATTTCCCAGGCTTTCCGCCAATATGGGTAATCAAAACATCGACAGCTTCGCAAGTAAATCGGTTAAATTCCGGCCATTCTCTTCGAATAACGTAGTCGTCGATATTACCATAAACACCTCTTACAGGTTTGAATTTTCGCAATTCGTCAATTACTTCTATCGTTCCAACATCTCCCGCGTGCCAAATTTCATCTACATCACTGAAATAGGTGTAGATTTTCGGATCGATGAATCCATGTGTGTCCGACATCAAGCCAATTTTTTTCATAAAACAAAAGTACTAAATTCCAATTATCCGTTTCTATTGCAATTCCTCCACACAAATTAGTAAATTTGCTTAAACATGGATAAGCAACAGGTACAGAATTGGTTGGAAAAACGCAAAAAACGCCGCAAGGATCGTTCTGTTGCTGCTTTATTCACGGATTTAACTGCAGGAAATAGGGAAACGTTAAGCACGTGTATTACACTGGTAGAGAGTACTTTGCCAGAAGACAAGAAAATGGCTAACGAACTTATTCAAATGTGTTTGCCTTTTTCTGGTAATACAATTCGAATTGGAATCACCGGAGTACCTGGAGTTGGGAAAAGTACGTTTATTGAAGCTTTTGGCAAAGTTTTGGTGAACAAAGGAATGAAAGTAGCTATTCTCACCATCGATCCTTCTAGTGCTTCCAGTGGCGGAAGTATTTTGGGCGATAAAACGCGCATGGAGGAATTATCTGTTTTAGAATCCGTTTTTATTCGTCCATCGGCAGCGGGAACAACCTTAGGCGGTGTGGCACGGAAAACGCGGGAAAGCATTTTTATTTGCGAAGCAGCTGGTTTTGATATCGTTTTGATAGAAACGGTTGGCGTTGGTCAATCCGAAACAATGGTGCATTCCATGGTAGATTTCTTTTTGTTGTTGATGCTGGCTGGCGCTGGTGATGAACTCCAAGGAATTAAACGGGGAATAATGGAAATGGCAGATGCGCTTGTCATCACAAAAGCAGATGGTGATAATTTACAGAAAGCGCAACTTGCAAGCCAACAATATGCAAATGCACTGCATCTTTTCCCGCCTAAACCAAGCGATTGGGTTGCGCCATCTTTTACGTGCAGCGCTCTGAATAATGACAATATTGAAGCGGTTTGGAACACGATTGATTCCTTTGCGAACAAAACAAAAATCAATGGCTGGTTTGCAAAACACCGAAAAATTCAAGATACCTATTGGCTCACAGAAACACTAAAAGAATTGATTTTAAATGCGTTTTTCACGGATGAGGAAATGTTGCAGAATTTGAAGGGAATGGAAGCTAAGGTCGCAGATGGTGAACTTTCATCCTTTTTGGCAGCGGATCATTTATACGCTATTTTTGAAGAAAAATTAAAGAAAAACGATTGAAACAAATCAATTCGAAGCATAAATAAACACTAAATTAGGCAGAAATTTTTTTTATTTTTTTTCTCTTTACCACAAATTAGCACCTTAATAGTTATGAAACAAGAATTTAAAATTGAAGGCGATTATATAGAATTGATTCAATTACTGAAAGCAATTGGGGTAGCGCAAACTGGCGGACATGCCAAACATATCGTAGACAATGAAGAAGTTATTCGCAATGGCGAAATAGAAACCCGAAAGCGCGCTAAGCTTGTTCCAGGAGATATTATTGAGTTGGATGATTTGAGAATTATTCTTGTCTAAAAAAATAGATTAGAACATTTCTTGAAACTCTTTTTTTAAATAATCCACCGTAATTTCAGTTGGCAATGTTCCAACTTCGGCAACGATTTCAAATATTTTCCCGGAAAGTTCCAAGCCCATCGAGAATTCTTGCATTTGAGATCCAGCCAGATTTAAGATTCTTATCGTTTCTTCTTTTGCATTTTTAACCATTTTCCAAGCGTGTGGAGAAACATATAATTGCTGCGCAACATTATGGTCGTATTCTTCACGAATTGCTTTTAAAAACTCAGCTTGTAATGCTTTCGCAGGTAATCCTGGATTGTGCAATCGCATCACCAAACTATTCGGATGAATACGCTCCATAAATAAAATTGCTCGCTGGTATGCTTCTACTCGGTTGGGTAAAAAATACTCTTGGCGTTGTTTTTTCAACTCTATTTGCATCGAACGAATTTCCTTTGCAGTTTCTTTTCTCAAGAAGAAAATAGTGGTCAATAAAACGCCTCCAGCTGGAAAAATAATTAGCGCAATCTGTAAAATAACATCCATGATCGTGATTTTTACACAAAGATAAAATTCCATTTGACAACAGAAAGCACATCTAGTCCTTAAAAAGTGGTGTTTAGTTTAGATTTTTTATTTCGCTCTTAACAAAAAATAGTAATTTCAGCCTTCAAACCAACGTATGAGTACACCATTAATTATTTCTGTATTGGTCGCTTATTTTAGCGTATTGATCTTCATCTCTTATCTGACATCCAAAAATGCTGATTCTACAACTTTTTTTACGGGAAATAAACAAAGTCCGTGGTATCTTGTAGCGTTTGGAATGATTGGCGCATCGCTTTCCGGTGTTACTTTTATTTCTGTTCCTGGAAAAGTTTTTTCCGAAGGAATGGCATATTATCAGATTGTTTTGGGTTATGTTTTGGGTTACGTTGTAATCGCACAAATTCTAATGCCGCTCTACTACCGATTAAATGTTACGTCGATTTACGAATACCTTTCCAAACGATTCGGAAATGTCAGTTACAAAACGGGCGCAAGTTTTTTCATTTTGTCGCGCACTTTAGGTTCCGCAACGCGTTTGTATCTCGCGACGATTGTTTTGCAGTTGTTTTTATTTCAGGATTTAGGCGTTCCATATTGGTTGACGGCCATCATTACGGTTGCGCTAATTTGGGTGTATACCTTTAAAGGTGGAATCAAAACAATCGTCTACACGGATACTTTTCAAACATTTTTTTTAATTAGCGCGGTTGTTATTTGCACTGTAATCATTTCCCAAGCTTTGCATGTTGACTTTTTTGGATTATTTGATAAAATAAGTGCAACTTCTGCCGCAAATGGCGAATCCATGTCTAAAATTTTCTATTTCGACGATCCATTGGCAAAAACCTACTTCCCAAAACAATTTTTTGGTGGAATGTTCCTTGCGATAGCAATGACAGGGCTAGACCAAGATTTGATGCAAAAGAATTTAACGTGCAGAACTATCAAAGATGCGCAAAAAAACATGTATTCCTTTACAGCGGTTCTGGTTGTCACAAACTTCCTTTTTCTGCTTTTAGGAGGCGCATTATTTGTATATGCAGAATCTAAAGGGG
>CAIYXD010000393.1 GCA_903930085.1 uncultured Flavobacteriia bacterium | reverse complement strand
CTTTCAATTGGTAAAGCATTGTACATGGAGGCTCTGTAACCGCCAGTAGATCTGTGACCCGGTAAACCAACAATTTCTGCAGCTTTCCACATTTTGTCGAAAGATTCTTGTAAAGAATCGTTTTCCAAAAGGAAAGTAACATTCATGTTTGATCGGTCTTCTGATGCAACGGTTCCTCTAAATAATGGATTACTATCTATTTCGCTATACAATAATGCTGCTTTTGCATTGTTTCTGATTTCCATTTCCTTCACGCCGCCATTTGCAAGTAAATTGCGTAGGTTCAACATCGCGACATAGATTGAAAAAACAGGAGGTGTATTTAACATCGATTCTTTTTCTACTTGCTGTTTCAAGTCCAAATAAGTCGGCATAAAGGAAGAAGTGGATTTCCCTAATACTTCATCTTTCACAATGTAAAGTGTTGCTCCAGCAGGACCAAGGTTCTTCTGTGCTCCTGCATATATCAAATCAAAATCCCCAACATTGATTTCTTTGGAAAAAATATCAGATGACATATCACACACTAACGGTAAATTCGTTTTTGGGAATTCTTTAAATTGTGTGCCGTAAATTGTATTGTTTGATGTAAAGTGAATATAGTCAACATCTGAAGGAATGGCATAATCCTTCGGGATATAGGAGAAGTTTTTATCTTCTGATGATGCAAAAACGGATACGTCCACACCAACTTTTTTTGCTTCTTTAATTGCTCCCGCTGCCCAAACTCCTGTGTTTATGTAACCAGCTTTTTTCGTTTCTCGCAACATATTTAACGCTGCAATTGTAAATCCAAGCGTTGCGCCACCTTGCAGGAAGGCAACTGAATAGCCAGAAGGAACATGCAGTGCCTTTTTCACTAAAGCCATTGTTTCATCCATCACAGCAACAAAGTCTTTATGGCGGTGGGAAACTTCTAAAATTGAAAGTCCATTAAAATCAAGAACAGCATTTGCTGCTTGATGGAATACTTCTTGCGGCAAAATACAAGGACCTGCTCCGAAATTATGCTTCATGTTACACGTTATTAAATAACAATTAAAAATACACTACAAAATTGAAAAAAAAGAAGTTCTAAAATTTACATACAGTATTTCTTTTTTCACCAAAGAATAGTTCAAAAAAAAAGCTGCCAAAATTGACAGCTTCTATTCTAATACTTATTTATTCTTCTGTTTTCTGAACTTCTTTCTTCGCCGCTGCAGGCTTCTTTACCGCTGCAGGTTTTTTTTCTGTTTCGGCTTTCGGAGCTGCCACTTTCTTAGCAACTGTTTTCTTCTCAACAACCTTTTCTTCTTTTGCGGTTGCTTTCTTTACAGAAGGTTTAACAACGACAGCTGAACTTTTTTTCTTACGCGTATTTCCGTAAGAACCCATTGTTCGCTTACCTTTCGTCGTTTTTTTATCTCCTCTTCCCATGATCGTGATTTTATTAAAGTAATTTTTTATTAACTAATGACTTGAAATAGTCGATACAAATATATTAATCTTTTTTAAATAAACGTTTTCGAATTTCATCTTCCAGTGCTTGTCCGCCGTTCAAAATTTTTCGACACCACTTTAATTTTAAACTAGTTTGCTCTTCTGGAGAAAGTTTCCAGTTAATTTCACTCTGTTCTAGTCGCTCTCTTAGAACGTGTAAAGTTATCGCTGCTGAAACAGAAATATTGAAACTTTCGGTGAAACCATACATCGGAATTTTTACAAATTCGTCTGCAACTTCCATGATTTCAGGTGAAATTCCGCGTCTTTCTGTTCCAAATACTAGCGCTATCGGAGTTTCTATATTTAAACTGTTTATAGTTGTGTCATTCGTATGCGGAGTTGTAGCAACAATACGATAACCTTTCGACTTTAAATTTTTTATGCAATCAAGAGACGGTTCTGTTCCACGATCGTAGTTGAACATGTCTACCCATCTTCCAGCTCCCAGCGCAATATCGCGTTGAACTTTGTATTGGTTGTCTTTTTCTATAACGTGTAATTCTTGAATTCCAAAACAATCGCATGAGCGCAATACAGCAGAAGCATTGTGTTCCTGGTATATATTTTCCATTGCAACGGTGAGATGCTTGGTGCGATCCGCCGCAATTCGCTCAAACATTTCCTGTTTGTTCGGTGTGATAATTTTATAAAACTCTTCTAAAACCGCCAAATCTTCTGAGTACATCCTCTATTTTTAAGTCGCAAAGATAAGTTTTGCTTTTAAACATAAAACGAATTAAAGAGGTTCTTTCGCTAGCGTAAGGTGTTCTAATTTATTTCTTCACGGCATTTTCAAAAAATCGTTTAAAAGTAAGGCTTGGTTTTCCAATGGATGGTTTTCCAATGTATATTGTATTTTTGTAAAAAAAAAGCGTGTTCGTACAAACAAATACAATTCAGGCTGTAAAAAGCTATTTTAAGGAACGTTTACAAGATCATTTTTCGGAAAGCGAAATGAAATTCATGTTTAAAGAAGCTGTGAAGGTTCGTTTAAACTTGACTGCTTCAGAATATGTTTTGAGCGATAGTAATTTGCTGTCCGAATCGGATTTGTTGTTTTTTAGATCTGTTGTCAAGCGTTTACTTTCTAACGAGCCATTTCAATATGTTATTGGTAAAACCGTTTTTTTTGGCTTGGAAATAGCAACGGATTCACGTGCTTTGATTCCGCGACCAGAAACGGAGGAATTAGTAGATTGGATAACTCAAGAATTTCCAAAAAATAGCTCCTTGCTTATTACCGATGTTTGCACGGGTTCAGGCTGTATTGCACTTGCGTTGAAGTCTTACTTTTTAAATGCAACTGTTTTTGCAACGGATATTTCGCAAGAAGCTTTGCAACTGACGCAGGAAAATGCAAAACAATTAAATCTTTCCGTCACAACAGTATTAAGCGATGCGAAAACGCCAGATTCTGCGGTTTCAAGTCAACTTCAATATTCAGATATTTGGGTTTCAAATCCGCCTTATATTCCAATGAAGGATAAATCGGAAATGCTGGAAAATGTGCTGACTTTCGAACCGCACCTTGCACTCTTTGTTGAGGATGAAGATCCGTTGATTTTTTACCGAGAAATTGGAAAAAATGCACTCCTGAATTTAAAATCTGGTGGAAAGTTGTTTTTTGAAATACACGAGGATTTAAGCGTTGAAACAGCTGATTTACTAAAAGGAATTGGTTTTGTTAACATGGAGATGCGGAAAGATTTACAAGGTAAGTTGCGCATGATAAAG
>CAIYXD010000392.1 GCA_903930085.1 uncultured Flavobacteriia bacterium | reverse complement strand
TTCCCATTATTCTGTTTTCAGTCCTACGAATTGGTATGGTAAATATTTTTTTCTATTTGTACCATCTTTAACATATTCAGGACCATCTACAATTGTTGTAACTATTACTACATTAACTTTTCCTTTGCATTTTGACTTCCTTTCAAAGTAGTTCATTATGTCATATTTAAGATTTTCAGCTCTAATTTCGGAAAGTCTTTGATTTGATTCAAAAGCATTTGTTGGTACCTGAGAAGCGGATGAATAAATATTTATTGTTACTTGTTCTCTACCATCTTTCAATTGTTGCTCAATTTCTTTCAAAAATGATCTTAGATCTGCTTTATTTGGATTTATTTTATTTCTATTGTAATCAAAATAATGAAGATATTCTAAATTCTTGTGTGTTTTGACATAAACAGTCTCCAATTCTTTCACTTTTTCAGTGGATGATTTTTTTGTGTTGGATGACTTTTTATCCACAATTGGTTTTTGGTTAACGGATGGATTTTTATCAATCAACGTTAATGTTTTATTCTTAGGATCCAATTTAAAATCCCTTTGAATTTCTTGAATTTCTTCGCCAGAATTAGTTACAAAAGTCTCCTCATACATAGGAACATTGTTTTCGGAATTAATGTAAGAAGCAATGTAGGTTTTTCCTGGTTTTAATCCAGTGTATAGTAATCCCGTATTCACAGATTTATCAGATTCGTCACAATCTTTACATTTTAAATTAATTTTCACTTTACTTGCAGCGTCAGAAAGTGGGGTATTATCCATTGATTTAATTCTTACGTTTAGAACTGCAATGGATTTTACACTTAAGAAATCGTTTTTAATTTCGTAAATATCTAAATTTCCCATTCCACCTTTCCGTGAAGAAGTTACAAAACCACTCAAACCATCAATGCTACTAGAATAAAAAATATCATCACTTGTAGAATTGAAAGGGTATCCAATATTTTTAGAATATGACCATGTATTGGTTTCGTCTAAAGTACTTGTTAAGATGTCGAATCCACCAATACTTTTAGAACCATTAGATGAAAAATAAAGCATTTTGTTATCAATGGATAGAAATGGAGAATCTTCATCATTTTCAGAATTGATTTTTGGACCAAGATTAACTGGAACAGACCACGAACCAGTTACTTCTTTTTTACAATAATAAATATCTTTCCCACCAAAACCTCCAGGTCTATCTGAAGAAAAAAACAATTGGTCACCATCATGATTTACAAATAAATGTGATTCCCAATATTCTGAATTAATTTTTTTATTTTCTTCAGAATTATAGTTTTTACTTTCAAGCATTTTGATTTCACTAAATTTATTTGAGTTAAAATCGGAGTAATAAATATCACCACCGCCAGTTTTATCTTGGTAAACATAAACCCTTCCTTCATCTGAACTTATGGAGACCGTTGCCTCATTTCGATCAACTCTGCAGAAATCAAGTTTTACAGGATTAGTCCAAACAGAATCCTCTCCAATATTACTTCTATAAATATCTTCTGTATATTCATTGGTTCCAATGTTCTTGTAAGGTTCTGAAACGCCATTTTTCCATGGTCTTCGAGCTGTAAAATAAAGAGATGCACCATTCGCAGATACAACAGGAGAGTATTCAGAGAAGGAAGTATTTATATTCGTTCCTAAATGTATTAATTCAACTCTTACAGGATTGTCCATTTCCTTTAGTGCATTTGCACATTGAATTAATCTCAATTTTGCCTCTTTAGATAATTCAGAATCAATTTTTGCTTCGGAAATAAACTTAGAAAAATAGG
>CAIYXD010000391.1 GCA_903930085.1 uncultured Flavobacteriia bacterium | reverse complement strand
TTGCTTGTTCAAAATGGCACAGTTGAACCATTCGCAGCTAAAATTAATTTCCAAGTAAAAGCATTAAATAACCAGACATTGGTTGCACAAGACGCCGAAGAATTAGCAGATTTCCGAACCAAGGTCGCAGAAGTGAATAGAAAAGTGAGCGGCACTTCGAATTTAATGCAAGAATCCAAAGAAAAAATCGGGATTTTGAAACATGCGTTGCTTACCTATCCGAATACTGAAATCACTTTAGTTTCAGAAATAAAGGCCTTGGAGTTGCTGTATGACTCGTGTGCAATTGTATTGTGGGGCGACCGATTAAAATCTTCCAAAGAATTTGAAACACTTTCCGGTATTTCGGAAAGATTGGGATTATTAGAGTATATGCTTTATGATAACACAACTGGAGTAACGAAATCCCATCGCACAAATTTGGAATTGGTATCGGAGCAATATGCGGACTTAAGAGTAAAACTAGATGGTTTAATTGTTCGATTGACTGCTTTAGAAGAACGATTAGAAAAGGCATCAGTTCCTTATACCAAAGGTAAAGACCAAAACTGGAAGGAAAATTGACATAAAAAAAGCGTCGATTATTTGAATCGACGCTTTAATATCCTTACAATAGAATCTATTTTTTGATGATTAATTTTCGTAAATCTGCAGATCCTAATCGAATAAAATAGATTCCTTCTGCAACATTTTGAAGATCTAGATCATTGTTTCCTAATCCTAAAAGGGATTTTTGAATTGTTTGTCCATCAATTGTAATTAATTCAAACGAAAGTCCTTCTTTAGAGCCATTCGAGATACATATTTTATCTTTAGCCGGATTTGGATAAATTGCTACTTCAATTAGGTTCGCTTCTTCCAATCCCAACTCCAAATTATCTATTGCATAGATTCCATCCATTAAGATAGAAAAATCTGCACCAATTACGATATCGTTTCCAACAACAGTGATGGAATGATCGTTCAATTGCGGGATATATGGAACATCCAAACGAATGTAATAATTCCCACTTGGCAAAGATGTAAATTGGAAATTTCCAAGTACATCCGAATATGTAAACGCAATCACTTGATTGGAAGCATTAAATAATTTCACTAATGCATTTTCATATGGAAGGGTTGGTGATTTTAAATAGGTTGTATCAATAATCACCGATCCAGCAATAACACCTGAACCATTTAAAACATTCAATGTATTGGAATTAATGTTTCCGTTGTTCAAGAAACATGGTAAACCAATTGCATCGGCGGTTGACCAAGTATCTCCGTTTGTATAATAAAGAGGAGCAACTCCAGGAAACAATATTGGATCTGGTGTAAAACGTACGTGGTACATTCCTGTTTGCAGACTATCTACTAGGTAAGTTCCATTTGTTACTGCCAATATTTGAACCGGCTGCGCCAAAATTGTATCTCCTACAAAATTGAATACTTCAAGCGTTCCTTCGGCTGGAGCACCGTTAACAGTCAATAAACCATTAATATCATTATAGGATTCTTGTTCATCCAAGAATATTGCTGAATCATAAATATAATCGGAAACATCTGCAATCACCAATTTGATATGATATGTAGCACCTGTCTGTGCGAAAAACTTTGCTTCAAAAGGAGTCGTGTAGGCGTCAAAGACAAAATTTCCCGCGTTGGGTCCGTTCAAATTATCGATATAGAATTGTGGATTAATCATTTGATTAACAGAATTTATCTCCACTGGAATAGTTGTGCCGGGTAAAACTGCAATATTAGCATAAGGACCTGAATTTTCAGAGATCAAGAATAGAAAACGATCCGTAAAAGATGTATTCGCAAATTCCGGATATTCTTCAGAAGCCAAAACATAGGTAAAACGGATTGTATCCGATAAGGTTGGTGTAAAATCAAATTCTACAACACAGGCATCATAATTGGTTGCCATCTGTCCTGCGTTTGCTCCAAATTGCGCAATTTCAGCGTCTCCCATTGTTCCTAAAGGAGTTGAATTGAATACCGCACTTGGTTGTTGGGATCCAGAAACAATACCTGTAGACAAAACTAAACCGCTATTCAAACCTAAAATTCCGCCAGTTTCAAAACGACCAACTTGCTGCGGCACTGCCAATAATTGGACATTTGAAACGCCATCGCATTGTACTCCAAAAATATTGGCAATCATCATTTCTAGATTAGTAATCTGTGTAAACTGAATCGTTTGAGAGAAACTAAAACTTGTGGTAAGGAAAACTGTTGCCAGCGCTATTTTTTTTAAAATTTTCATTCTTTTTGATTTTAGATTATATATTTCAATAAATGAAAGACGTCTAATTCAAAAAATGAGTTGCGTTAAACATTATATTTCTAAAAACACACGCAAATTGACGCCATAGAAAGAGTTAATAATGTCTTAAACG
>CAIYXD010000390.1 GCA_903930085.1 uncultured Flavobacteriia bacterium | reverse complement strand
CAGCAGCAAAACAAAGTAGGTAAATTGAATCATTTGTTGCCATCGTTCTTTCGTGAAATAAAATAAATTATGATTTCCCTCTTTTTATGACTACCTTAGCACTCAATTTTAAAAATATAGAATGACATTTGAGGAACTCGGGCTAAAGAGTGAGGTGCTGAAGTCGTTAAAAGAACTGGGGTTTGAAGCACCGACTCCCATCCAAGAAAAAGCTATTCCACACCTATTAGGAAAGGACAGCGATTTTGTTGGTTTAGCTCAAACAGGAACAGGTAAGACCGCAGCGTTTGGTCTTCCATTAGTGAACAACATTGAAAATCACGCAAAGACGCCGCAAGGCTTGGTTATTTGCCCGACGCGTGAACTCTGCTTGCAAATTGCAAAAGATTTGGAATCGTACTCCACACATTTAAAGGTGAACATAGTAGCCGTTTATGGAGGTACAGATATCCGCAAACAGATGACCGACATCAAAAGAGGAGCATCTGTAATTGTAGCAACACCAGGACGTTTAATGGATTTAATCAACAGAAGAGCCATCTCTTTGGCAGATGTTGAATATGTCGTATTGGACGAAGCGGATGAAATGCTAAACATGGGATTCAAAGAAGATATCGATGCGATATTAGAAACAACTCCCGAAAAGAAAAATGTATGGTTATTTTCAGCTACAATGCCTTCGGAAGTTGCGCGAATAGCTAAGACTTACATGAATGATCCTTTGGA
Source organism: uncultured Flavobacteriia bacterium (assembly GCA_903930085.1). Taxonomy (GTDB): domain Bacteria; phylum Bacteroidota; class Bacteroidia; order Flavobacteriales_D; family Crocinitomicaceae; genus M0103. Next base: position 3,735 of record CAIYXD010000390.1, on the reverse strand, counting down.
AATTGCCATTGGACACAAAAATCAAAGTAACGAAAACATCGATCACATCTACTATGTTGTGAAAGAAAAAGACCGTTATGCTGCAGTTAAAAGACTGATCGATTTTAACCCGGAAATCTATGGTTTGATTTTTTGTCGTACACGCCAGGAAACTGGAAGTGTGGCGGAGAAATTAGCGAAGGAAGGATACAACGCAGAACCATTGCACGGCGATTTATCTCAAGTGCAACGCGATCGTGTAATGGATCGTTTCCGTAAAAAAGATCTTCAAATATTAGTTGCAACGGATGTTGCAGCGCGTGGTTTGGATATTGATAATATCACACATGTTATCAATTACAATTTACCGGATGATATCGAAAACTATACGCACAGAAGTGGACGTACTGCTCGTGCTGGTAAAAAAGGCGAATCTTTGGTGCTAATCAATACGCGTGAAAACGGTAAGATTCGTGCTATCGAAAAGCAAATGCGTACAACTTTCACATTGGGCACTGTTCCAAATGCGGAAGAAATCTGCGAAATACAATTATTGAAATTGATCAATAAGGTTATCGATGCAGATATTCGTGAAAAAGAAATTCAGAAATTTATGCCTACAATCATGGCTAAATTTGAAGACCTTTCGAAAGAAGAAGTAATCAAGCATTTTGTATCTACGGAATTTAACCGTTTCATAGAATATTACGAACGTGCTGGAGATTTGAACGCAACTGCTTCAAAAAGTGAAGATAATGGATCAGAAGATCGTGGAAGAAGACGTGACCGTGGAGATGAAACGGAAACTGGAAAAACACGTTTCTTTGTTAGTATCGGTCGTCGAGACGGCTTGAACCCTGGTGGTTTATTGCGCTTGATCTGCGATGCAACTGGATTGACTTCTGGAAATGTTGGCAGAATAGATATCATGACTTCTTACTCTTTCTTTGAAGCGGATAATGAATTCGCTGATAATATCCTCAAAAAGGTAAACGGAGCTGAATACGAAGGAAACCAAGTAAGTATTGAAGTTACCAAGTCTAAACCTGGAGGCGGAAGCCAAAGAGGTGGTGGCGGTGGTCGCAGAGATGGTGGTGGTTCTTTTGGTGGGAAATTCCAAGGAAATCGCGATGGCGGTGCGCGCAGAAGTGAAGGCGGCAGCAGAGATGGTGGACAACGAAGAGAAGGCGGACAAAGCAGTTTTGGTGGAAATCGCCGAGATAGTGGAAGTAGTCCAGCTAGCGGAAATCGCCGTGATGGTGGTGGAAGTTCTTACGCGGAAAGAAGTCGCAGAGATGGCGATCAAAGAAGTGAAGGCGGTTCGCGAAGCGAAGGTGCTCCAAGAAGAGAAGGTGGGTTTAACCGAGAAGGCGGAAGCAATTCCGGCGGTGGAAGTCGTCCAAGATCTTTTGGTAAACCATTTAATAAAAAATCTTAATTAAAACGAATTTCTTGTAGTTTTTATGGAAATCAGAAACATTGCAATTATTGCACACGTTGACCACGGTAAAACCACTTTGGTAGACAAAATGATCGAAGCCGGTGCGGTTTTGAATGAAAGAGATCGTCCAACTGGCGATTTGATTATGGATAGCAACGATTTGGAGCGTGAACGAGGAATCACAATCGTTTCAAAAAACGTTTCAGTTACGTATAAAGGAACAAAAATCAATATTATTGATACTCCAGGTCACGCCGATTTCGGTGGTGAAGTAGAGCGTGTTTTAAACATGGCGGATGGTGTTTGTTTGTTAGTGGATGCTTTTGAAGGTCCAATGCCACAAACGCGTTTCGTTCTTGGAAAAGCACTTTCAATGGGTTTAAAGCCATTATTGGTAATCAATAAAGTGGATAAAGATAACTGTACGCCGGATGAGGTGCAGGAAAAGGTTTTTGACTTGATGTTTGAGTTGGATGCAACGGAAGCTCAGTTGGAATTTCCTACAATCTACGGTTCTGCAAAAAATGGATGGATGTCAACGGATTGGAAACAACCGAAAACAGATATTACAGATTTGCTAGATCAGATTTTGGATTATTTCCCACCGCGTCCTATTGAAGAAGGAAACACACAAATGTTGATTACTTCTTTGGACTTTTCAACTTACGTTGGACGTATTGCAATCGGTCGTTTACACCGTGGTGAGTTGAAGGAAAACCAACAAATCATTATCGGAAAACGCGATGGTGCGCAAGAAAAACACCGTGTGAAAGAATTGTTTGTTTTTGATGGAACAGAACGTAGAAAAGTGGAATCTGTGCAAGCAGGAGATATTTGTGCGGTTACTGGCATCGAAGGTTTCGAAATTGGCGATGTAATCTGTGATTTCGAAAATCCGGAGCCATTAGCATCTATCAAAATTGATGAGCCAACCATGAACATGTTGTTTTCGATCAACGATTCACCATTCTTTGGTAAAGAAGGTAAAAAAGTTACTTCTCGACATATTCAAGAGCGTTTGCAGAAAGAATTAGAGAAAAACTTAGCTATGCGTGTGAGCGATACAGACAAGGCCGATAAGTGGATTGTTGCTGGACGTGGAGTATTGCATTTATCTGTATTGATTGAAACAATGCGCCGTGAAGGATATGAACTTCAAGTTGGTCAGCCACAAGTTATCTTGAAAGAAATTGATGGTAAAAAATGTGAGCCAGTTGAAGAATTAACAATCGATTTACCGGAGGAATTTTCTGGAACTGCTGTAGAGGCGGTAACAAAAAGAAAAGGAGAAATGACAAACATGGAGCCGAAAGGAGCACGTATGATCATTCAATTCCAAATTCCTTCCCGTGGAATCATCGGTTTGCGTAATTATTTGTTAACGCAAACAGCTGGTGAAGCAATCATGACGCACCGTTTTATTGAATACCAACCATACAAAGGAGATATTCCAGGTCGTCAAAATGGTTCAATGATTTCATTGGAACAAGGTACTTCCATTCCTTTCTCGTTGAATAATTTGCAGGATCGTGGTAAGTTCTTTATTGCACCAAACGAAAGTATCTACGAAGGACAAGTAATTGGAGAGAATTCTCGTGCTGGCGACTTGTGTGTGAACGTAACGAAGACGAAGAAAATGTCTAACATGCGTTCATCCGGAGCAGATGAAAAGGTGCGTTTAGCGCCACCAAAAATCTTCAGTTTGGAAGAATGTTTAGAATACATCCAAGGAGACGAATACGTGGAGGTTACACCAGAAAGCTTAAGAATTCGTAAAATATTATTGAAAGAAGGAGAGCGTAAGCGATCTGGAAAATAAACGATAATTTAGTTTAAAATATAATCCTGTCTTTTTTAAGGCAGGATTTTTTTTTGTTTACAGCGATAACTACCTTCAATTTTAAAATATTCTGCAAGCTAAAAGCTAGTAATTGTTTCGTTCTATAATTTCGTGTGAATTATTTGTTGAAAAGAAAACGTGCAGAAAAATGCTTAGTCCAATGTAAAAGTTGTACCTTTAATCTATAAACTGATTAGCATGTTTGACGACGAAGACGAAGATTATTTCGAGGGAAATCTGAGTGAAGACCTAGAACGTTTTGAAGGGTTTCTAAAAGGAGATACTTTGCCTTTTTTGGATAGCGATAGGTTAGAAGCAATAATGGATCACTATTTAATCAATAACCAATACACCAAAGCAAAAGTTTGTGCAGACCATGCCATCTCACTTTTTCCATACAATTCCTTGTTTCATTTGCGAAAAGCACAGGCTATTTCTGCAACTGGACAATTAAAGGAAGCCCTGCATTTACTTT
>CAIYXD010000389.1 GCA_903930085.1 uncultured Flavobacteriia bacterium | reverse complement strand
AGCGTTAGCGACATATAAGCCATTATAGGATGTGCTTCTTACAATTCCATCGCTTCCTTTGTATTTCGAATCGTATAACGTTCCGGAGAATAAAAAGAAAAAGGATTTATCAAAAAATTTCTGCACGGTCAATTCAATTCCATAGTTGTAGCCAGTTCCTGTATTTTGAAGGGAATCCGGGAAAAATCGTGCAAATCCACTTCCCATATTTATCAGCGAGAAAGAAGAAGGCTGAACGGTAACTGGAATTGAATATAGATATTGGTAATATGCTTCCGTACGAATTGTGAAGCTCTTTTTCAATGCCTTTTCATATCCAATTCCCGTATGAATACTACGGGTGAAATCCATGTTTTTATTGTGGTAGATTTTGTTGTTTTGCGCATCCAACTTATGAAATGTATACGTGTATAAGGGCTGCGTTCCACTGTGCATTCCAGCTCCAGCGAAAACAGCTTGTCCATTTTTATAGCGGTATTTCCATCCCAATCTTGGTTCAACATAGCTGATGCTTTTGCTTAATGTAAAATATTGGCTATGCAATCCGGCGGTGAAATCCATTTTCTCCGAAATTCTATATTTCCATTGTATAAAGGGCTGAATCAACATTGCACTTCCTTTGTAGTCCCAGCGAATTACAAAATTTGTATCCGTTACCAAAGTACGCGCAGAATCCAGCTGGTTCATAAAGAAAGCGTCTACATTCAATCCAAACTTTAGCAGATGTCTACGGTTAATTTTATGATTTATGCTAAAATAGCCAGCACTTTTTGTGGTTGAAAATTTATATCCCATTAATGGATAGATGGAATCTATTCGAATAGTTAAGCCATCACTTTCTAACGACCGTTGCAGGTAATTATGATTGGAATGCTGCTCATCGTAGGATAAAGCAACTGTTGCAGTAACGAACGTTTTCTCATTTAAGGATTTCTTGTAATTTAATCCTGCAGTTCCCATAGACGTCCCAAAGTATTGATCTCTGTCGCCCTCGCCGTAAAATTCTTCGGAGTATTTTGTTTGTTCTGAAATCATGATAGAAATAGTGCTTTTCCCGCCAATCCCATAAAAAGAAAGATTTCCACCTTTTTTTAAAGACCAATTGAATTTAAAAGCTGCATCGCCATAAATTGGAATAGCATCCGTTCCCAATTTTATTCCCGCTTTTTGAAACAAACTCAAGGTGGAATATCTTCCCATTACAAGAAAACTGGATTTCTTGGATTTGGACAAAGGCCCTTCAGCCATAAATTCTGTCCCCAAAATACCAAATTGTGCTGTAAATTCTGTTCGGTTAGAATTACCATTGCGCAGCTTCAGGTCAAAAACGCCGGACGTACTATTCCCATATTCTGCAGGAAATGCACTCATAAAAAAATCAGAATTTCCTAAAATTTTATTATTCAATATGGAAACAGGTCCGCCTGTGCTTCCTGAAATAGCGAAATGAGACGGGTTTGGAATATCCACACCTTCCACTTTATAGATTACGCCTAAAGGAGAATTTCCGCGTACAATAATATCATTTCTAGAATCATCAGCTCCTTGAACACCTGCAAAATTGGAAGCCATTCGCGCAGGATCACTTCTGGATCCTGGGTAACGATTTGTCTCTTCCACACTAAATTGTTGCGCGGAGATTACCGCTAATTCATTGATTACTTCTCCTTTTTTCCGAGCACTTACGGTAACTTCTGCTTGTTCCTGAAAACTTTCACTCATCGGAATATTAGTGATTGTTTCTTTCCCTGAATTCACTTCAATGGTAACGGTTTTTGTATCATATGTTAAAAACGTTACGACCATTTGGTGCTTTCCTATTGGAACTTGTGGTATAACAAAAACACCTTCTAAGTTAGAAAGCGCTCGGTATTTTTTAAGGCTATCCGCTGTGAAAATTTCGATTTTTGCGCCATAAAGCGGGAAATTTGTTTCACTATCGAAAATTTTTCCACGAACTGATTGTGTTGGTTGCGCAAAGGCAGCATAAACTGGCAGTAAGAAAGACAATAGTAGTAGAAATCGCATCATAATTTTTGTTTATTTGGATGTGTGTAAATATTCATCTGTAGTCCATTCTTTTTTATAGACTTCTTTAAAAATGAACATATTCATTGCATTAAAGTGAAGGTTTCGAACGGAAGAATATACAAGTTGAATATCTCCACTGTACCAAAGAGGAATGAAAGGAGGATCTTGTAGCAGAACCTTTTCTGCTTTGGCGTAATAATCAAATGCGTCTGTTTTTTTAGTACTATTTTTTGCCTGTTCAAATAAAATATCAAAAACAGAATTTGAGTAGCGAGCGATATTGATAGTAGATTTTTGTTCTCTGTCGGACGGGATATTTTTCCCGTAAAAGTTTGCTAAGAATGTTTCTGGATCTGCATAGTCAGCCGTCCAAGTGCTAGCAAATAGCGAACCATTTGCTTCTACTGCTGCTTTATTTTTTTGCTCAAACGAGGAACGGATTATTTTAACTTCAATATT
>CAIYXD010000388.1 GCA_903930085.1 uncultured Flavobacteriia bacterium | reverse complement strand
TAGAATTGTTTCCATCCCAACCTAGCAGCGTGTAAACCGTTTTTGTTCCTTTCTCAATTGGAATTATTTTATAGTATAATGCACCATACCAATCTTTTGCTTCAAGAATTCCATCGGGGCGGGGAGGGCTAAATTGCGAATTATCTAGTAATTCACTTAGTTCAATATTTTTCTTTTTCTCATCAACATGCAAAAGAAAACAATAATACCGCTGCGTTTGATCTTCTTGCTCCACATTCCAGTTTACGATCCGTAATTGTTTATCCGGACTGTCCACAAAACCAACGGTTTTAAGCCTGTTGAAAGGGTAGGTGAATGCTTCCTTCAATTGCAGGATTTCTTTCAGACTGTTTTGAAAAATAGTGTTTTTCTCCGCTTTCTCGCTATCGCTTTTTGCTGTTCTAAGTGCGTCAAGCATTACGGACAACTCGATTTCTCTTGCTTCGATTGAACTGTCTTCACTTGCAGTTGCAATTCCGATTATCAAACAGAAAAAAATGCTTACACTATATTTCATACATTCCATAACGTTAATTATTTCCGTTTGTTACGCATTGTTTGGAAGAATTAAAAGTTTTGCACGTTTCCACACTTAATGATACGAAATAAAATTAAAATTAGGTGTTTTTAAATTGTTTTGTTTTAGATCCAATGCAATTTGTGCACGGTGGTAATTGGAATGGTTTAGAATATGGTAAAGCACATCCATGGTACTTTTTTCAAATGCTACTCCTTCGGAAGAATGGTATTTTATTTTTTCTGTTCGTTCTAATTTTTCTAAATATTCAATCGTTTCTCTGTAATTCTCTTCTAGTAATTTTTGGAGAAAATGTATTGAGAAAACATCCCAAAGATCAGATTCTACTGGCTTATTCAACAATCTTCTATTCCAAATATGGTGTACATTTAAGATGTGTGACATGGAACGAATCGTAAATTCAGAAACGAAATCTTCTTGGGATTCAAGACTTTCAATCCAATTTTTCGAAGCAAAAAAGTCGTATTCAAATTTATCCTGAAAAAAATCTTTCATTGGAATCCTACTTCAAGTTTTTAAGCTCTTTTATAGTTTGTTGGGGGTTTTTGGAGTTGAACACAAAACTTCCTGCCACCAAAACATCCGCGCCAGCTTGAACCAATTGTAATCCGGTTTCCATGTTTACGCCGCCATCCACTTCTATTAAAGCTTTTGAACCGGTGCGTTGAATCAAATTTTTAGTTTGCAAGACTTTATTCACCGCATTTTGGATGAATTTTTGGCCGCCAAATCCGGGATTTACGGACATAATCAAAACCAAATCTAAATCCTGAATAACATCTTCTAAAAGTGAAACAGGCGTGTGCGGATTTAAAGCTACTCCAGCTTTCATCCCTGCCGCTTGAATTGCTTGAATGGTTCGGTGAAGATGCGGACATGCCTCGTAATGAACAGTTAAAATATCCGCACCAGCTTTTTTGAAATCTTCAATGTATTGATCTGGATTAGCAATCATTAAATGCACATCCATCGTTTTTGTAGCGTGTTTTGTAATTGCGCTGATAACTGGAAAACCAAAGGAAATATTAGGAACAAAAACGCCATCCATGACATCAATATGGAACCAGTCCGCAGCGGAAGAATTTATCATTTCAACATCTCGTTGAATATTTGCGAAATCACAGGAAAGAACGGAAGGAGAAATTAAAAGAGCCATAGTTTTTTTATGTAAAATTAAAAACTAAATGCGTTACTCCTTCATAATTTTTAAAAAATCCTCTTCTCGTTTATAGATATCCAAATAAAATAGTATTCCGTCTCGATTCGCACAAACACTTGTGTATTCTATAAAAATTGGAATAGGATCTTTTAACGGGAATGGACGGTTTTCAACTTTTAAAAGCATAGAATCCAATGAATCTGAAGTGATTGGATTGCGTCTTCCTGAAATCGAGTCGTAATCTAAAATCAACTTACCTAGTACTATCGGAAATTCGCAGCGCATACACCCATGTGAAAATGCTCTGATGTCGGAATCAAAAAGGTGTTTTGATGGCGTATCGTGCACATAAACGTTGTAATTATTGAAAAATTCAAATTTCAGAATTCCCAAACTATTGGTTGGTCCCGGATCTTGTCGGATAGTATAGGGGAAGGTGTTTTTTCGAATGCGTCGCCAGTTCACGCGGTATGGATTAATCCGGGTAGTTTTCCTGTAAATTTTCATATTATTTCTAGCAAGATAATTTGGAGAGCGCTTTAGAATTGGAAGAATTTCCTTTCGAGCGATGGAATTTGGGACATTCCAATACGGATAAACGATGATTTTATTAATTTTTGAAATCAATTCAGGTGTTTGATTCTCTACATTTCCAACTACCATCCTATGGGTGCTTTTCAAGCTATCGTTGACATAAAAGCGCAGAAGGTATTCAGGAATATTAATCCTAATACACTTCGGGGGATAGCTTTTCTCTCTGCGCAATTTGTCTAAAGCAAGCGCCGCACGTAAAATTTTAGAATAGGTGCTTTCGTTTAGTGCAATTACGGTATATTTCCCAATAACACCATCTGATTTCAAACCATTGTGCTGTTGGTAAAGTTTCAAAGCAGCTGTAAAATCAGTAATATCTGTACTTTTTGTTTTTAAATACCCTTTTGAAAAAAGCGCTTGGGTAGCCTGAAAGTGCGATTTTACAGAGTCCAATCGAGTGGCTAAAACGGAAAAAGTTGTTGTGTCCACCGAGTATTTTTCGCAATACTGGTAAATTTGGCGGCTCAAGTTTACGTAATTGGAATCCCTAGGACCTTGAGAAAGTAATCGTTCATCCACAGTTTCACTTCGCTTTGACTGTAGAAATTCGTTCAAGGTTTTTTTGGAAACAAATACTTTATCGGTGTATTTTTTCTGCTCAAAATCAAGGAATCCATTACGAATGTCAGTAAGAAAAATGGCAAGTTTGGCAGTATTTAACACTTCCTCTTCCAACCAAATTCGATCTGGTTTTATTTCAAATTTCAATCTGTTTGCAGGAATACCGAACCACAGCGAACGACTTAATGCATTTTTCATTTGCCGACCTTCTTCATTCAAGGTTGTATCGTTGCACCATATTGGATTAAAGAAACGTTCTGAGTAGAATTCCTGCATCCAGCTTATCTGTAACTCATTTAAACCAAGGCTTTGTAAATTAGGTGTTTGCAGAATAGCTTTAAGTTTCTGTTGGATTGTAAGCGTAGCTGTTTTATTAAAAATAGTGGAGTCTGATTTTAAACTGCATGAACAGCAAGCCATGAAAAACGGTAGTATATACAGAATGCTTCTAAAACCTTTCATAAAAATCATGGAAATCATTAATTTCGTGATACTTTTACTACAAGTTAAAACATTTTTAGTTATGTCCTTCAGTCTGCTCTTAATTATAATCATCCTCACAGTAATTGTTTCATTGAATGGATTCAAGGACAGAGAATTGACAGAAAAATTGTTGTATTCTCCCTACAGAACCAAGCACTACAAAGAATTTTACCGAATTTTATCCCAAACTGTTATTCACGCCGACCTTACACACTTGATTTTCAACATGTTTTCACTTTATTTTCTTGGGAGCCTACTTGAAAATAATTTGATTGCGGAATATGGAATGGTACAGGGAGAAATTCACTTTTTACTAATTTATTTATTTGGTGGAATTTTCGCCACGCTTATTCCGTATGCACGCAACCAGGATAATCCAAATTATAGGTCTTTGGGGGCTTCGGGTGCTGTTTCGGCAGTTATTTTCGCGACAATCATTTGGAATCCAACGTTGCAACTCGGGTTACTTTTTATCCCAATTCCGATCCCAGCATATATTTTTGGACCGCTTTACTTAGCATTTGAATATTTTGCGGATAAAAAAGGAGGAACTGGAATTGCGCACGATGCACACATTGGCGGTGCGATTTTTGGGATACTTTACGTTTTAATTATTAATATTGACAAAGGGAAAGAATTTTTCACTTTAATTTTCAGTTAAAGATGCTATATATCAATAATAACGGGGTAGTACTTTCGAATGATTCACCAACAATTCAAGCTGGTAATCGTGCCTATTTGTATGGCGATGGCGTTTTTGAAAGTATTCGGATCATGAATGGCGTTCCAATTAATTTAGCAAACCATATCCAACGTTTATTGGAAGGTGCAAAAGCAATAAAAATTCGCCCTTCGACTTTTTTTACAGAGCAATTCTTTCACGACAAAATTGTAGAATTATGCAAGCTTTCAGAAATCGAAGAAGGAGGGAAATGCCGAGTTTCCTTGGATCGAATGATGGGAGGAGCATACAAGCCAGATTCAAATGAATCTAGTTTTTTCATAGAAGTTTACCCTTACGAATCCAATAATTTTGAACTTAATTCCAAAGGATTTGAAATAGATCAATATACGGATATTAAAAAACAAAGAAATTTCTTGTCCAACTATAAAACAAAAAGTGGTTTGGTTTATGTGATGGCAGCTATCAATGCCACGGAAAGGAAATTAGATGATGTTTTAATTGCAAATGATCAAGGTGGAATTATAGAAAGTTCCAGTTGTAATCTTTTCTTGGTAAGTAATGG
>CAIYXD010000387.1 GCA_903930085.1 uncultured Flavobacteriia bacterium | reverse complement strand
TTTCTATCGAAGGTTGTGATGGTGTTGAAATCGATCTCCAACTTTCAAAAGATGGCGAATTGTGGCTTTACCACGATGAAAAACTGGAAACGGAAACAAACGGTTCCGGCTGTATTTCTAGTCTTACTTCCGCTGAAATTTCTGAACTTTCATATACTACTTTTCACGCCGAACGCTTGGCCAAATTGTCGTCGCTGGATTTCACACAGTTTAAAGAAAAAGAGTTGATTTTAGACCTTCGTCAATGGAATTTTTGCGAAAGCGCGTATGTTCCGATTCAACAGGTTATCAATCAACTTCTCAACTTGAATCTTTCAAATCCAGCGGATTTCAATGTGATTTGCCTTGTGGAATATGCAGCGTGGATTGAGCCGCTCCATTTAAATGGATTTTCAGTTTTCTACCCGCTGTATAGCTTGGAAGAATTTTCTGAAATGGAAACTAATTTCCCTTTGATGGATGGATATATAGTGAAAAATCCAGATTGGAATGAAAATGAAATTCAACAATTAAAAAACAGTAGTAAAAAAGTTTATATTTTTGAGGTGCGTTCCCCAAAAGGAATTCGTAAAGCATTGCGCAAATCACCGGATGGTTTGATAACGGATGATATTCGAAACACACTAATTGAAATGTACTAATGGCAAAGAAAAAGGAAAAATTGAATGTTGTTTATTCCACAAATCCGGATTTCAATTACCAGTTTGAAGAAACGGAAGAAACGGAAACCTTGTCTAAAAATCAACAGAAATTATATGTTTCCATCGATAAAAAACAACGCGGCGGAAGGGAAGTGACTTTGGTGGAAGGTTTTATCGGATCGGAAGAGGATTTAAAAGAATTGGGGAAATTTCTGAAAAGCAAATGCGGCGTTGGTGGAACTGTAAAGGAGATGGATATTTTAATTCAAGGAAATTTTAAGGATAAAATCACAGATCTTTTGCTGAAAGAGGGATATTCCGTGAAGAAAAAAGGCGGTTAACTGGTGTTGACAAATTTCGAGAAAAATAAATGGGGTTATTTTACCCTTTAAAATGAAAACAAATTATCTTTGTTGAAATGGAAAAGCAGGTCATTCTTAATAAACGACGTTTCGAATTAACAATTAATCGACTTTGCTATCAACTTATTGAATCCCATAATGATTTCTCTAATACTGTTTTAATTGGGCTGCAGCCGCGTGGCGTAAATGTCGTTGCTCGCTTAAAATCGCAGTTAGAGAAGATTTTAGGTAAAGAAGTTGTGTGCGGAAATCTCGATATTACTTTCTACCGCGATGATTTTCGAAGAAGGGAAAAACCATTGATTCCAAGCGCAACCAATATCGATTTTGTAATTGAAAATAAAAATGTTGTCTTAGTTGACGATGTTTTATTCACCGGTCGAACTATTCGAGCAGGATTAGATGCTTTGCTAGCTTTTGGAAGGCCAAATAAAGTGGAACTCTTAACGCTAATTGATCGCCGTTTTAATAGAGATCTTCCAATTCAAGCAGATTATATTGGTGAATCAGTAGATTCCTTGAGTTCGGAGAAAGTGTCCGTTGAATGGAAAGAAATAGAGGGAGAAGATAAAGTCGTTTTGTATACACCGGAAAGCAATGAATAATTTAAGTGTAGATCATTTAATAGGAATCAAAGATTTGACGCGAGAAGATATCGAATTGATATTCAGCACGGCAGACAGTTTCAAAGAGGTAATAAACCGCCCAATCAAAAAAGTTCCATCGCTTCGGGATATTACCATCGCGAATTTATTTTTTGAAAACTCTACACGAACCCGACTTTCATTTGAATTGGCGGAAAAAAGACTTTCAGCAGATGTCGTAAATTTCAGCGCGGCAAGTAGCTCGGTGAAAAAAGGAGAAACTCTGATTGATACCGTAAATAACATTTTATCCATGAAAGTGGACATGGTGGTGATGCGCCATCCAAATCCAGGTGCAGCTAAGTTCTTATCGGAACGAATTGGAGCAAAGGTTGTAAATGCTGGAGATGGAACACACGAACACCCAACGCAAGCGCTTTTAGATGCGTTTTCTATTCGGGAAGCTTTGGGTTCTGTCGAAGGAAAAAAAGTGGTGATTGTTGGCGATATTTTGCATTCCCGCGTAGCACTTTCAAATATTTATTGTCTACAAAAATTAGGGGCAGAAGTTATGGTGTGCGGTCCAACAACCTTAATTCCTAAGTATATTAGTGAATTAGGAGTGAAAGTAGAGCACAATTTAAGAAAAGCTCTCGAGTGGTGCGATGTTGCAAATATGCTTCGCATACAACTGGAGCGACAAGAAATT
>CAIYXD010000386.1 GCA_903930085.1 uncultured Flavobacteriia bacterium | reverse complement strand
AGATTGTATGCACGTTGCCGTCCGGGAGTCAATGCTTTAAACGCGTTTTTAAATTGCTCGTCTTCCTTAAATTTTAGCACTAATTCTTCTGGGAAAACCAATTCTGAGTTACTTTTTAGAATTACCTTCAGTCCTGCTTTTTCCGCTTCAATTGCTTCGAAAATATAGGATTTTAGTAGCGCTTGTTTCTGTTTTATTTCTTCCACGCTGGTGAAACGAAGAATTCGAACGGATTGTGAATTTTCTGTTTGTTGAATTAAAATTCCTTTGGAATCCTTTAGCAGAGCGCCTTTCACAAAACTTAGGACACAATATTCTTTAAAACCGCTTATTAAAATTACATTGCTTTTCTGAAAAGTATAACAGGGAACACCCCATTTAAAATCTTCGTTAAGGTCGCAGGAAAGTGCAATCGCTCTTAATTCAATCAATTCATCCTGCCATTTTTTGGCTTTATGGATAAATGCATCAACGTTTGGATTCACATTTTATCGTGTTGTGGAATCTGCTCCAATTCATATAAATCATATCCTTCCGACCAATGGTCTTCAACGACTTCTATTAAACGAAATCCATGTTTTTTATAAAAAGCATACGCAAATTGAGAAGTTCGAACCTTAATAACTTCAATTTTCTCTAAATTATTTAAAATTCCCAATCTAAATTGCACCAATTTAGTTCCAAGTGCGTTTCTCTGAAAATCCGGTAGAATAGCATCCCAGCTTAAAAATCCAATTGTTTTATCTTTCGAATAATTGATTCCGCCACTTCCAATAATTTTCCCATCTACCTCTACTACATAATATTCCTCGCGTTGATTTTCCAAGTAGTATGCGAGTTCTTCTTCCTCCTCATGCGCAAAAAAAGTTGGCGTATTTAAGCGAATTAATTCCAATACTGCTTCTTTATCGGAAGGTGCGTATGGTCGAATAGAATCTGTGTTGTTCATTTAGTGTTTTTTCTTAAAATTTTAATCCCAGCAAAACGATTTTTTATCCTTAGATTTTTGGATGGATTTATTTTAGTGCTGCTGCTTTTTGTTTTGCGTTTTCCATTAAAGCATCTGCTTTTTGATCCGCTTCCTTTTCAATTTTCGTTGCTTTTTCTTCGGCCTCTTTTTTCAACTTATTACCGGCAATTTCAGCTGCTTTTTGTTTCAGTGGATTTCCTCCAGCTTGTTTCGTGAGATCAGCGGCCTGTTTTGCAGCTTCCGAGCGAATAGCATCAGCGGCTTTCTTTGACTCTGTTTTAAGTTTATCTACATTCTTTTGTGCTTCAGCAAGAATCTGTTGTTTTTTAGCTTCAATGTCTTCTTTTACTTCCTTTATTTTTTCACCAACAACTGCTTTTACAGTGTCTTTTATCGTTTCTTTGACCTTCTCAATTAGTTGTTCTTTGAGATTTCCTGTTGCTTCAAGTATCGCTTCTTTGAAATTCGTAGTGATTTTTGGATTTTTCACTGTTCCAGCTACTCCAACTGAAACAGGTAAAAAGTCAGGAAGCGTTTTGATATCCAATTTAGGAGAGATTTTATTCACACCAGCAATTGCTTGTTCAGCTGACTTAATCATTTTTGCTGGAATTTCCTCCTTTGGAATTAGCATTTTCAAGGCGTAATCTATGTCTTGCTCAAAGGAAGTAGAACCAGAAACAGTTGTTTTTATTTTTCCAAGTTGCACATCAAACGGGGTAACATTAACTTTTCCATCCGCAAATTTAAATTTCGTTTTTAAGTCCTTGATGGTTTGCGAAGCGAGTTTGCTCATATTCAATACTTCGCCCATTTTCACCAATGGTTCAAATCCTGAAATTGTTAAGGATTGCGAAGATAAATCTCCTAAACCGGTTAAACTTGCATAAATTGGTTCTAAATTGGCGGTAAGATCGGATTTCATGCTAAAATTAGAGCTGATTTTTCCGGAAGCATAATTCGAAATTGGTGCTAATTTTTGAATGGTTAAGAAATTTTTAGCAAGGTCTTTCAAATTTATTTCCTGCAACGAATAAGCTAAATCCATTTTTGGTTTTGTGTGGTCTTTTGTATCGTAGCTGCCTTTTAAGGCAACTGTTCCGCCCATTGTTTTCATGGTTAAATTATCCAATGAAGCAACTTCCTCTTTTACACGAACATTTCCAACAACAGCTTTTATGTCCATGTTATTGTAGTGTAGATTAGCAATGTTGGTTGCAAGATTAAAGTCTATATTGTCTGGTATTAATGTCGGTTCGACAGCAGTTTCGGCAACCGTTTCAGTTGTTGCAGTTCCTGTTTCCGTTGGAACAAGTTGCATCAGTTGATCGATATCCAGATTTTTTGAAATAAAGGTGAAATTCCCCTTCAATAATTCATCCCGGAAGATGTATCCCATGTAATTGTCGATTGTCCCAACCATTTGAAAGTCTGAGTTTCCTGTTTTAGCAGCCAATTTCTCTAAAAGCAAGTTTTTCGGGTTAAATCGGAATAGCATTTCTTCGATTGTAATTTTGTCGGACAAATCTTTGGAGGCGTAGAGCATGTTTTTTAACTCCAAAGTTCCTTCTGCTTTAAATGCTTCGTAATCGCCCTTATCCAAGGAACTCATGCGTCCATTTACAGAAACATCTGCATTCATTTTACCGGAATAAGATTCGCCTTCTGCCATTGGGATTACCTTTTTCAATGTTGCAAGATCCAATTTTGCTTTAATTTTCGAAATGAGCAATGGATCGGTCATAGGATTGCGCATTTTTAAATTTGCGTCTATGGAATTCCCAACAAAATCAGCGTGAAATTTAGCAACGTCAATTGTCATTTTATCTATTTCCGTTCCGCCTTCAAATTTAGAATTTGCATCCAATACAATATTTGTAATCGTACCGGGAAGATCTGGATATCGAATGGAAGCATTCGCTGCGTTTAGTGTGAAATCCCATCCTGGCATGCTTGTTTCGTCCATTCTGCCTTTCACGAATCCTGCCATTTCCATATTTCCGGTTGTTACCATATCTTCATAACCCGTTTTATAAAATGTTGGAAGCAAGGATAGAAATTCTTTGAACGTTGCTTTAGATGCATCCAATTTTAGATCCATTTCATCGTAATCTTCGAACATTTCATAGAATCCGTCCACGGAGAAATTCAAGGCATTTAAGTTGAATTTATTTTCTTTAAGGGTGAATTTGGAGGATTTATCTGTGAATTCCATTAAAAAATTGGCCAAAACTGCGGTTTTAACTTCTGTTAAATAGGAAATTCCATCCATGTCAAACGAAAACTGATCCATATTGGTACTT
>CAIYXD010000385.1 GCA_903930085.1 uncultured Flavobacteriia bacterium | reverse complement strand
GATTGTCCTTCGATTTTTCCTTCGATTTGTTCTGCGTTATCGTGCACCAATCGGATATTACGAACTGCAGTTCCACGTTTTGCAGAAAATGTTGCTCCTTTTACGTCTAATTCTTTTGTTAACGTCACAGTATCTCCATTTTGCAAAATTGCGCCATTACTATCTTTGTGAACAATCTTATCGTCATCGCTTTCTCCTTCACCAGTAGATTTTGCCCAAGTCATTGTTTCTTCGTCCAAATACAGCATATCCAAGAGATCTTGCGGCCATCCTTCTGATTTCATTCGGTTCAACATTCTCCATGCAACAACTTGTACCGCTGGAACTTCGCTCCACATGCTGTCGTTTAAACATCTCCAATGATTAGCATCCATTGGTTTTTCTTCTGTAATCTGTTCTAGACATGTTTCACAAACAACACAATTCTCATCCGTATTTTTTGGATTTCCTGGTGCAACAGTATATGCAGATAGGTTTGAAGTCGCTGAACACAACTCACATTTCTCACCACTTCGTTCAGCCAATTTCTTATCGATACTCATCTTGAATTATTTAATAAATTTATCCAAAGCCAAGTGTAATCCTAACCCTCTTAATTCTTGTCCTTTTGCAACTATATTTCCTTCACCATCGACTAAAAAGCCGGAAGGAATAGAATAAACCTGGTATAATTTTGAAACAACGCCATCTTTGTCCCAACCATGGTATTTCCAAACTAGTTTATCTTCCGTAATTGCCTTTTTCCAAGCGTCTTCATTTCTATCCAACGACACGCTGTACACTTCAAATCCAGTAGCATTCTTGAATTTTTTTGACTTGTATTTTGTGTATGCTTCAACAACATTTGGATTTTCCTTTCTGCAAGGTCCGCACCAAGAAGCCCAAAAATCGATCAAAACCATTTTACCCTTCAATTTAGAAAGTTTCACGGTTTTTCCATTTGGCGATACCAAAACAATATCGGGTGCTTTTTCTAGTGTTTGTTGCGATTTTTCTTCTGTTGAAGATTGGAAAGCAAAGCAAGTTCCAACGATTAATGCAACTAAAAATATGGTATATCTCATTATCCTATTCTTCTAATATCTGCACCAAGATTGTTCAATCGAATTTCAATATCTTGGTAACCGCGGTCAATTTGTTCAATATTGTGAATGACACTTTTACCTTCAGCAGAAAGCGCTGCAATTAAAAGAGAAACTCCAGCTCGAATATCTGGGGAAGTCATTTGAATTCCTTTTAAAGAATGCTGCTTGTTTAATCCGATAACGGTTGCTCTGTGCGGATCGCACAAAATAATCTGCGCTCCCATGTCGATTAATTTATCCACGAAGAACAAGCGCGACTCAAACATTTTTTGGTGAATCAAGACAGAACCTTTCGCTTGTGTTGCCACGACAAGAATAATGGATAAAAGATCAGGTGTGAATCCTGGCCATGGCGCATCTGCGATTGTCATAATGGAGCCATCGATGAAGGTTTCTATCTCGTATTGCTTTTGAGCAGGAACAAAAATATCATCCCCTCGGCGTTCCAATTTAATTCCCAAGCGGCGAAAAACATTTGGAATGATTCCAAGATTTTCCCAGCTTACGTCCTTTATTGTTATTTCGGAACTCGTCATTGCTGCCAATCCAATAAAACTTCCGATTTCAATCATATCTGGAAGAATTCTGTGGTAGCAACCTTTCATTTCTTTGACGCCTTCAATGTGCAACATATTCGAACCAATTCCTTCGATTTTTGCGCCCATTGAATTCAACATCTTTGCCAACTGCTGCAAATATGGTTCACATGCAGCATTGTAAATTGTCGTTTTTCCTTCCGCCATTACAGCGGCCATCAAGATATTTGCAGTTCCGGTCACGGATGCTTCATCCATGTGGATGTAGGTGCCTTTTAGTTTTTTTGCTTCGATGGAATAAAAATGTTCGCCTGCATCGTAATTGAACTTTGCCCCCAACATTGTGAAACCTTCAAAATGGGTATCCAATCGTCTACGCCCAATTTTATCTCCGCCCGGCTTTGGAATAAAACCTTTGCCGAATCTTGCCAATAAAGGACCTACAATCATTATTGAACCGCGAAGCGATCCTGCACGAGTTTTGAAATCTTCTGTTTCCAGGTATTCTAAATCGATATCTTTTGCTTGAAAAATGAAGGTTCCTTTTTCAACTTTCTCAATTTTAACACCCATCGTTTGCAGCAAATTAATCAATTTGTTTACGTCGATGATGTCTGGAACATTGGAAATGGTAACTTTTTCAGTAGTTAGAAGTGGTGCACATAAAACCTGTAAAGCTTCATTTTTAGCTCCTTGCGGAATCAACTCACCTTTTAAAGGTTTACCACCATAGATTTCAAAAGAAGCCATGCTTATTGTTTTTTAAATTTCTTTTTTTGTTTTTGCTTGAAATTCGTTTTTGGGCGCTTGTTTTGATTTATACCAAGTCCCATTGCACGCAAAATAGTATTTGTATTTACTAATTCGTCTGGATTTTCAAGAATTAAATCTCCTTTTGAAAGTTCTTTTAACTGCTGAGCAATTACATTGTTTTCAACCGCGTCATTGTTGTACGCTAAAAATTGAACTTTCATGAAATTTGCCATTGTATTTTTCAAGAAATCCCGTTCATTTTCATCTGTGATATTTCTAGATCCTTCTAAAATTCGTTGGGTATAACTTCCATAATGGCCGAATCGGATAGTACTTTTTGGGTATTCCATAATTTGAGGCTTTTCATTTAAAACCTCTTGTTTTGGAATTTCGTAAGGAGAATCCACATCCAATTTAAAATCAGACATCACAAATAAATGGGTCCAAAGTTTGTGGCGAAAATCATCAACATCTCTCAAGTGCGGATTTAACTGCCCCATTACTTCAATTATGGCACGCGTTGCGCGATTTCGTTCTTCACGATCCACAATTTCCATGGCATGTGCTATCATGTTTTGCACATTTCGACCATATTCTGGCAAAATTAATTTACCACGTGTTGTATTGTATTCCATTCAATAAATGTATTGATTCGGAATTCGGAACTCAGAAATTAATCCCAAATTACAAATTCTAAATTATTAATTTTCCAGTATAATACCCAAAGCGTTGTTATAAAGGTCTTTTGCTTCGTTAATAAAGCCAAAATGTTCGTCGTCCACCATAAGTTTCCCTTTGGTTACGTGTCCAAGCAAGGTGAAAGAAACTCCTGAATCCATCATAAACTCTATAAAATTCTCCTCTTGTTCTTCTGAAACG
>CAIYXD010000384.1 GCA_903930085.1 uncultured Flavobacteriia bacterium | reverse complement strand
CCTGGTTCTTAATCCAAAAGTACCTGGAATGGAACAGTGCACAATTACTTGTTTTTCTTCTCGAAGTTGAACTTTCACTTGGTTCTTGACTTTCGGTTTCGAAACTTTAGCGGGTGCTAAAAGTGTGTTTTTCATGATTTCATTATTTAAACGTTAAACAATTCACCACTAAGAGAAACTAAAGGAGGATTTGCATTTGTTTTTAGGACCTCGCCTCACATCTATTTTTCCACCGTGCCTTGTCAGATCGGTTGGCTTCCAGATTTCTTTGAACAACTGCCTAAAGATAATCGGAACTCTTAATGTTGGTTAAACTTACAAAGAAAAATTGAATTTTAAAAGTAGTAGTTGAAAAAAATAGAAAAATTAATAACATTAACGTTTACAATACACGATCAAATTAGAGAATAATTAATCAGCTAAAGGTTTGTTCATTTCGTTAAAATTTCACTTTACTTAAAATTAATCTCTTCTGATAGAAAAGAATTCCCCCTACTTCCAACTTGCTTTAAATTCGAAATAATGATAAAGAATTAAATGTTTAACCAAACTTAATATAGTATGAAAAATTATTTATTTAAATTGAAAATATTGCTTTTTTTAGTAGGATTGTTTTTTTTTAGTAGCACTTTGTTTTGTCAAAAAATAAGGAGATTTGATGCCGCATTTATTGATTCATCAAATTCAGAAAATCCGTATTCTTTTCAAGATTTAAGTAGGGGATTTGTACCAACTACTTATTTAAAACAGGGCATACCATCAAATATAAACATTCAAAATCAATCGGTTAGGGTGATAACTGATCTTGAAACATTACACCAGCTATATATTCAGAGTACAAACTTTAGCAATGTAGCGTTAATCTTGATTCAAATAGAGGATGAATCTAACTTAAATTGGACACTAAACATAAATTCATTGAATCAATTTACGAATTTAAAATACCTCTACTTTTCTTTTTCCTTTGAATTATGCAACGCGCAAAACAGCAATGAATTTTGTATAAAAGAATATATAAATTCTCATATAGATGGGGAGTTTAGCACTCCCATTTTAATTGTCTATTCATCAGAAGTAAACGAATAAATCCACCGACATTATGAAAAATATTATCTCAATTAGCATTCTAAAACACTTTGCTATCACTGCATTAATGACTGCCTTTTTAGGTGCATTAAATGCTCAAGTTATAAAAACTTTCACGCAAAGAACATCCAGCTATACGCCATCAAAAGTTATTTACAATATTCAGGGTGATTTCACTATGATTGGCAATTCTAACATGACCTTAGAATCATATAGTGAAAATGAGAACAACAGCAACAATGTAATGATTTACAATGATATTGATGGAGATGCAACAACACTGAACTCTTCATCATCAACACTTGGTTTTTCAATAGAAAATGGTGCTATTCCTGCCTGCTCCAATATTATCTATGCTGGTTTGTATTGGACCGGTAGAGCAAGTAATACGGAATCGAGTCCTGAATCATTTTCTGCTACCAATGGGACTCTAACCAAAACGCTTAATAAAAGAAAAATAAGTTTTAAAGGTCCTGGTCAATCTTCATATACTGAATTCACTGCAAATCCTGGAAATATATATTATCCTGACGGAAGTTATGGAAATATGTATTCCGCTTATATAGAAGTAACCGATTATGTAAGAGCCTGTGGAGTCGGATCCTATACTGCTGCAGATATTGCTCTTATTCAAGGAAACGGCGGCGCGACTGGATACTACGGTGGATGGGGAATGGTTGTTGTATACGAAAATTCAAAAATGAATTGGCGTGATGTTACACTTTTTGATGGACACGCTTACGTAACGGGAAACACCACTGTTAATTACGAATTGCCAGTTGCAGGATTTCAAACAGTTCAAAGTGGTGATGTAAATATGAAACTTGGCTTAATGGCTGGCGAAGGTGATGTTGGTATTTCTGGAGATTATTTCAAAATCAGAAATTGGCAAAATACATCATGGGTTTCATTAAACCATATTGAAAATTCAACAAACAACTTTTTTAATGGATCAATTAATACTGGTGGAAATTTTCGAAATCCAAATCTTCAGAATAATACTGGGGTAGATATCGCAATGTTCGATATTCCAAATACTGGAAATTCTGTATTGACAAATAATCAAACTTCTACAAAATTTCAATACGGATCTACCCAAGACACCTATATTGTTTTTGCAATGGCGATGTCGGTTGATGCTTACATACCAGATATTGAAGCGTTTGTATCTACAGAGTCCATAAATGGAATTCCAGTCGGGTCAGGTTTATTGACCGTGCAGCCCGGCGAAGATATTGAATATTTGGTTGAAATTAAAAATCAAGGAACTGAAGAAATTAATAATACAATTATCACCATTCCAATACCTTATTTAGCAAGTTTTGTTGGAGGAAGTATCATTAACAATATTACTTTCCTTCCTTTACCAAGTCCAAACAATGCCTATTTTGATCCAACGGCTGGACCAACCGGCTCGATTATTTGGGATTTCGGAACTCTCCCTTTGGCCTCAGGTTTCCCAGATTCAATTTTAGCAAGATTAAGTTTTCACCTCACAGTGACTGATGATTGCAACATTCTTATAAATCCTGATTGCCCTCTAAATATTGCACTAGGAGGTATAGTTACCGGTGAAGGAGCTATCTCTGGCTCTAGATTTTCTCTTCCTTTTATACAAGGTTTTGAATCCGGCGGATTATGTATTGGTGAGCCTATAAAAGACCCTCTTATTATTGATATTAATGCGGCAAGCTACTTAGCATTAAATTGTTCAAATACTCCGGTTATTAGAGATTTCGTTTTTTGCAATTACAACCTTCCTTTCCTACCATATGATAGTATCGCTCAATATTTTCCATTAGGATTAGGATTTTACAATACAAATAACATTACTCCAATATCTATAAAATATGACGAAAGCAACCCATTTCCAGCAATTACAGGTACGCATACATATTTTGCAATACCCCACGGAATCAATTTTTGCTATTACACATTTACCTTAACTATACAAAGCACAATTGAAAGCAACGCGATTCAAGAATCTCCAGAGAGTTGTATCGGTTCGGCTGACGGGTCTATCGGTTTAAACCTAAACGGGGGAACTATTCCTTTTTCTTTTTTATGGTCAGGACCAGCTGCTTATAGTGAAACAACTCAAAATATAAATTCATTAAGCGCAGGTTCTTATAGTGTTGTTGTAACAGATGCTATTGGTTGTATTTCAAATGCCAATGCAACTGTTTTATTAACGATAGATTCGACAAATCCAGTAATCTCTTGCCCAATTAACCAAAACATTGTTACAAATCAGGGCGTTTGTACCTACACACATTCTGGAACAGCGTGGAACGCAACAGCTAGCGATAATTGTACCGTAGCATCCATTGCGTATGTACTTTCTGGCGCAACAACTGGAACGGGAACAAGTCTTAATAACCAAGTATTCAACCTTGGAACAACACTCGTAACGTGGACGGTAACCGACGGTTCTGGAAACGATGTGAGTTGCACCTTTAACGTGGTGGTTTCCGATAGCCAAGATCCAGCATTTATTTCATGTGGGGCAAGCGGTAACCAAAACGTTGTTGCAAATCAGGGCGTTTGTACCTACACACATTCTGGAACGGCGTGGAACGCAACAGCTAGCGATAATTGTACCGTAGCTTCAATTGCATACGCGCTTTCTGGTG
>CAIYXD010000383.1 GCA_903930085.1 uncultured Flavobacteriia bacterium | reverse complement strand
GAAGCAGTTAGAAGTTTTATGATTTCGAAAGGTATCGACGCAAGTAGGCTGACTGTTTTATACTTTGGTGAAACAAAACCAATTGCTTCAAACGACACATTTGAAGGACGCCAAAAGAACCGTCGTGTAGAAATGAAGATAATAATCAAATAAAACCTTTTTTTTTATTTGGAAGGGTCGGCTGAAAGGTCGGCCCTTTTTCATGAAAACAGATTATTTAAACTAATTTTGGATTATGATACATTTAGCCAAAAAACACCGATATGCATTAAGCATTCTAACTGGAGTACTTTTAGTGGTTTCGTTTCCGTTCACAGGAAGTTTAACGCCTTTGGTTTTTATTTCATGGATTCCCTTGTTGTTTGTCGAAAGCTATATCAGCAAGAAAAACTATCGTTCCGGTAAAATATTTCTGCATGCTTTTATCGCTTTTAGCATTTACAATGTTGGAACAACCTGGTGGATTTGGAACGCAAGTTTAGAAGGTGCTATGATGGCATTTTCGCTGAATTCACTTTTTATGGCTAGCGTTTTTTTTCTATTTCACCTTACAAAAAAAAATGTTGGACAAAAAGAAGGCTATTTATCGCTCCTGTTTTATTGGATTGCGTTTGAATATTTCCACTACCATTGGGAATTATCCTGGCCATGGCTGAATTTAGGGAATTCATTTTCAATTGTACCCTCCATCGTTCAATGGTATTCTTACACTGGAGTACTTGGAGGAACATTTTGGATTCTACTTTCGAATTTAGTTGGCTTTCGAATACTGGACAATGTATTCATCAAAAGAGAAAAATGGTTGGTTCAAACACCATTAATCTATGGTTTTTCACTTTTGCTGATTGTACCTGCAAGCATATCTCTTTTTCAATATTTCTCTTATTCTGAAGAAAGAAATCCGGTAGAAGTTGTTTTAATTCAACCGAATATTGATCCATATAACGAGAAATTTGTTGCAACGCTTGAAGAGCAACTTCAGAAAATGTGTGATTTGGCAGATCCACTCGTAACTGCTTCAACCGATATTGTTATTGCACCAGAAACAGCAATTAGTTGGCCTTTTTACGAAGAAGATCTTCTCTTGACCACATTTTATCCGTACCTGAAAAGTAGACAGGAAAAATGGGGTAATCCAGCATTTTATTGCGGAGCATCCACAGCGCGGTATTTTGATAAAAAAAACTCCTTCGCATCTCGGAAATTTAGCGATGGACCAGGCTATTTTGAAAATTACAATAGTTCACTATTGTTAGACGACAAGGAAAAACATACTTTTCTTCATAAATCCAAACTTGTTTTAGGCGTTGAGAAAATGCCGTTTACGGATTGGCTGCCATTTTTGGAAGAACTTTCCATCGATAAGGGAGGAACATCCGGTTCGCTTGGAATTGAGAAGGAAGTGAAAGTATTGGAAACCCAAGAAATGACTTTCGCTCCAGTAATTTGCTACGAATCTATTTATGGGGAATTTAATGCAGAACAATGTAGAAAAGGAGCGCAAGCGATTTTTATTATTACCAACGATGGATGGTGGCAAGATACTCCAGGTTATAAGCAGCACATGAGTTTCGCGCGATTGCGGGCAATTGAAAACAGAAGAAGTGTCGCGCGTTCGGCAAATACAGGAATAAGTTGTTTTATAAATCAACGAGGAGATGTGGTAAAACGTTCAAAATGGTGGGAACCAATTGCATTGAAGGGAACGATTAACTTAAACAATGACACCACCATGTTTACAAAATATGGTGATGTCATTGGTAGAAGTTTTGCTTTTGTAAGTGTTTTAATTTTACTTTTAACCTTCACAAGAGCATTTAAGCGAATTTTTACTCGTTAAATTTCAAGATTCCGAAGCGTTCTTTTTTACCATAAACCGCATATAGAAGCATTTCTTTTGTGCCGTAATCAATATGGAATTTTTTAGGAACTGCAAGCGCTGTGATTTCCTTTCTATCGAAGAATGTCTTTCTTTTTAGATCGCCATCTTCCAAATCCAATTCAACTATTGCAACAACATTTTTCTTTTTACCAAAATTCGCAGGGTACGTTCTATCTGATTTAATAAAGTTCCCTTTTTCATCGTAATTTTTCACGTTATCATTGAAGATGAAACACAAATTACCTTCATCTACAAAACGCGCGTAGGAACTATAAGGTCCGCCATCATTCGTTGAAACTTGGTATTTAGGAATTTTCTTTAACCAGTTAAATCCACCATCTACGCCAACTTTAAACGCAATGATATCGTTGTAATAATACGTATACGTTGTGCGTGTAGCTCCTGTTTTTGGATCTGTATACGTTGTTACAACAACATAATACTGCTCTAGAGAACCAACAATGCTTCCATCTTTTAAAACTTCCGTTTGACGCATTACATAATTATACAATTGCGGTTCACCTTTTCCTTTTCGTTCTTTTTTCTCTGCTTTTTCTTTTTGGCGATCCGACCAGTCTTGGGTTATAAAATCTTTACCAAATTTCTCAAAACCTTCGTCGATAACTTCTTGTTTGTTAAAATCTGCTCTCAAATAAAACAATCCAGTTACTCCAGCTTTCCCTTGGTCACCATAAATTCCGGCAATCGTGAAAACTTGATTATTATCCGAATTCATTGTCATCGCTTCTACTCGTTTTCCTTCCAAGTCGATTGTGAAATCTTCCAAGTCATCCGGCGTAATATGCAAAATATGCATTGCCTTATAATTGAGGTAATTTCTGAATATTTTCTTTGCTTCCGGCTGTTCAAATTCCGTCACACTAATGAAATAATCTCCTGTATTTGATAAATAATGTAGGTTTATCTGAGATAATTTACCTTCGTAAGGCAATTTATAATCTCCTTCAGATACCTCATTCATATCATTGTCATAAATTTTATAACCGTATCTGTCTTTTTCATCTTTTTTACCAGGAATTTCCCAAACAACGCCAAAAAAAGCTTTGTCCCGTGAACTTATAATATTGAAAAAACCTTTAGATCTGCCTTTTTCCAACTGGTAACTAGCCAATTTTTTTGCGCTTCCTGAGGTCGCCATGTTTTTGTCGTATTCCTGCATAAAGAAAGTGTTTTTTCCATCTTTTTTATCCGAAAGAAAAACAACTAACTTTTCACCAATAACTTCAGCGCCTTCGAACGAAGCCATTCCTCCTTCGGCTTTCATTTCCATTTTTCCAGTTGCTGTAATTTTGAAATTCTGGTGATTTGTAAGTCTGTAAGAACCTAAAAGTGCACCTCCACTCCATCTTAATGCATAAAAATCTTTTCCGGATTTTGGCAATAATGAAATTAATCTACTTGTTGATTTCTCCATAATTCCCCACTCAATATCATAGCTCTGTCCAAAGGAAAAACTCGTAAGTAAAAGGAAAAATACTAATTTTGAAATTTTCATACGTGTATTTATTTTATAGTTTTGGGTTCTAATATAGCTATTATTTAACTAATTGAATACCTGTGTAATTTTCTGGGGTAATTCTTTTCAGTCTATTTTTCAAAGCTTCTGAAATTTCCAGAGAATCTAAAAATGCATGAACGGATTCTTTGGTTACAGTTTCATTTTTCCTAGTTAATCCTTTTAATGCTTCGTAGGGCTTTGGAAATCCTTCGCTTCTCAAAATTGTTTGGATAGCTTCCGCAACTACGGCCCAGTTTCTTTCAAGATCCTTTTCAAAAGCCTCTTTGTTCAGGAGTAATTTACCCAAGCCTGCCAAGGTAGATTTTACAGCAATGAATGTATGCGCAAAAGGCATTCCGATGGTTCGCAAAACCGTTGAATCTGTCAAATCCCGTTGCAAGCGAGAAACCGGAAGTTTCGACGATAAATGTTCGAATAATGCATTAGCAATTCCAATATTCCCCTCTGAATTTTCAAAATCAATCGGATTAACTTTATGTGGCATTGCGGAGGAGCCAATTTCTCCTTCTTTTAATTTTTGTTTGAAATATTCCATGGAAATATAAGTCCACATATCTCGATCCAAGTCTAAAATGATGGTGTTTATCCTTTTCATACAATCGAACAATGCTGCTAAATTGTCGTAATGTTCGATTTGAGTTGTCGTTTGACTTCTATCTAAACCTAGATTAGTATGCACGAAATTATTAGCAAATAAAACCCAATCGTGCTCCGGAAAAGCAACATGATGTGCATTAAAATTACCTGTTGCACCGCCAAATTTAGCGGAAAAAGGAATCGCTCTCATTTGTTTTAACTGAATGTTCAACCTTTCGGAAAAAACTTTTATTTCCTTACCAAGTCGCGTTGGAGAAGCTGGTTGTCCATGCGTTCTTGCCAACATTGGAATATCTTTCCATTCAACTTGATATTCCTCCAATTTGTGGATCAAAGATTCAATCAACGGATAATATTGTTCTGTTATCGCTTCTTTTAAAGATAAGGGAATAGAGGTATTGTTTATATCTTGGGAAGTCAAACCAAAATGGACAAACTCCTGAAAATGATCCAGGTTCAATTCCACAAGTTTTTCTTTTAGAAAATATTCCACTGCTTTCACATCGTGGTTAGTTACTTTCTCGGTGTTTTTTATCCAATTTGCATTCTCCTCTGAAAAGTTCGTGCAAAGTTCACGCAAAGCGCTATATTTTTCTTTCGGAAATTCCTTCAATGGTTCAATTCCAGATTCAACCAAAGCGATGAAATATTCCACCTCTACGATTACCCGGTATTTTATCAATCCAAATTCGGAAAAATAAGGTTGTAATTCTTTTGTTTTGGATTGGTATCGACCATCAATCGGCGAAATTGCCGTTAGACTATTAAAATTCATTTGATTCAACTTTAGGTGTTTTTATATCCTTCGTCTTTCTAAACAGAAGGGCAAATATAGGAAATATCAAAGGATTTACCGCTAGATTGCGAACAAACCTTAATTGTTTTTGGAAATTTGAATGGGAAGAATTAAGGGGAAGAATGTTCAAAAAATGTTTTCAAAATTCAACCAAAAATAGCAGTTTGGTTTGTTCTAACGAATTAAAACAAGGATTGTTTGATTGTGTTTCTGCCATTTAAACCTTAGGATATGTTCAGTAGAAAATTCAGCGCTTAAAATTACAAACACCGATAGATTGATAAAAGCATCGAGATTTGTGCGTTCAAACTTTCAGAAAAGGTAAAAATTGCTTTCATTTGTAAAAGCATGTAATTAATCCAAATAAAAATTATGAAAATTAACTTCTACAAAACACTTCTATTCTTTGCGTTTTTAGTTTTATCCTACAGTTCTGCTGTTGCAAAAGGAAATGCAGCTCCACCAGATTCGGTAACGCATATCATAGATAAATCTGCAGCATTATTGTTAATTGATAAGGCAAAAACACTTTATAACGAAGGAAAAGTAAGAGATGCGCTAATTATTTTCCGTCAGGCAACCGTAAAAGATCCGTTCAATTGGAAAGCACCATTTTGGGTTGCTCAATGTCACTATTCCATGAATAATTATGGCTTATCATTGAAATATGCGCAGGAAGCAGTGGAAATCGAAAAATCAGAAATTGACAAAGATTTATATGAATTACTTGGTCGCTCCTACCACCGAGTTGGGGAATTGGACTCTGCAATAATCAATTATTCACGCGCAATTTCCAAATTCTCCGCAAGTGAAGTAAAGGCGTTAAATCTTGAAGGTCATTTGGCGGAATGTAAATTTGCCAAAGAGCAACAAATGGGAAATGCCAAATCAAAGCGAGTTGCAGTTTCAGCTGTTAATTCTGGATACAACGATTATTCCCCTATTTTGATTGAAAACGGGAAAACACTTTACTTTACGTCCAGAAGAAACGATACAAAAGGAGGAAGCATGAATCCGGATGACCAAGAGTTTTTTGAAGATACTTATCGTGCAGTTTGGAATGCTGAAATCAATAATTGGGATAGTATTTCGAACGATTTAGGAAGAATAAATACAGAAGGATTTGATGCGATTAACTACATTTCAAAAGATGGCAAAAGTGGTTTGATGACGGTTAATACGACAGCTACAGAAATGAAAAACACGACGAAAGGGTCGGATTTATTCACGATTGAAATGTCCAATAAAGGAAAATGGTCGACGCCAAAACGAATCAATTCGAAGACGATTAACACGAGCTTTTTCGAAGGATCCGCAACAATGACTAGTGATATGAATACACTGTATTTTGTTTCGGATAGAAAAGGAGAAAAAAGTTCTACGGATATTTACGTTTCACAAAAAGTTGGTAAAAATTGGGGCGAAGCAGCACCACTTCCATTTACAATAAATACAATTGGAAGAGAAACAACACCATTTATTAGCGGAGACGGCCGTTTTTTATTTTTCAGTTCAGATGGCCATTTGGGAATGGGAGGATTGGATATTTACGTGGTGGAAAATTTAGGATCAACTTGGGGCGAACCAATTAATCTTGGAATAATCGTAAACACGGTAAATAACGATACACATTTTCAATATTACCCAGAATTACAGAAGGCGGTAATGTCAAGCTTTGAGATAATTGGTCAGAAAGCAAGTATGGATATTTTTAATGTCGACATGACTGATTTTAGTTATCCAAAAGGGAAATAAAGTGAACTTTATGGAATATTGGGTGTATTTGCATCTTAAAAGCATCACCTTAAAATGATGCTTTTTTAATTTAAATTTTTTAGAGATATGAAAACAACATTTATTTTTTGCTTTATTACACTCTTCTCTTTTGGGCAGAAGTTAGTGGTATTGCCATCCGAAATCAAAAAAGTGACTGTGTTTTTTCAAGGTGCGCAAGTAGAACACTTCAAATCTGTAGAATTGCGAGCGGGCAAACAAGAGTTGGTTTTTGAAAAAATGACCGACTTTTTAGATCCAAGTTCTGTGCAGGTAAAAGCAAAAGGAGAACTTACAATCCTATCCGTTCGTACCCGAAAAAACTACGAAGATTTAAAGATCTCCAATGCTGAAATAAGTGTCTTGAACGCCAAACGAAAGAAACTCGAAGAAACCGATATTCTTCTTCGGGATGAATATGAAATCCTTTCACTTGACAAGAATTTGTTGATGACTAATCGCGATTTAAAGGGCAATGAGCAAGGTCTAAAAATTGCAGAACTTAAGGAGGCATACACTTTCATGCATCAAAAATTAACAGAAATTACAGCACGCCAATCCGCTATTTATGATGCCTTAGAAAAGTTGAATAAGGAGATGAATCAATTGGAACAAGAAATTATAAGCCAACGCAGCAAACCGGTAATTAATTTCACGGAGATAATCGTTGAAATTGATGTTGAGAAAGCTACGAAAGGAGAGTTTTATTTTTCATATATCACTCCAAATGCATCCTGGAAACCCTATTACGATATGCGAAGTGATGGTATTGGTAAGCCCGTTCGATTGGAAGCAAAAGCTTTAGTCAATCAAACATCTGGCATTTCATGGGATGCAGTGGATTTAGTACTTTCCACCAATGATCCGTATGATAATTCCAAAGAACCGCAATTAAATCCATGGTATTTAAACTACCAAAATTACCCCCCACAAAAACAGATTTACACCAGACAAATTCCGCAAAATGATTATTCTGGGGAGAAATTACGCGGAGAAGTTATTGATGCTTCAACGGGTGAGCCATTGCCATTTGCGAAAATTTCCTTTCCATCCAACCCAAATGTTGGTGCAGTTACAGATTTTGACGGAAAATTTGAACTAATTGTTCCGCGAGGAGAAAAATTCGTTGTGGCTTCATACGTTGGCTATTCACCCAGACAATTAGCAATTACAGCTCCCTATTTGAAATTCTTTATTGAAAGTGAAGAAATTGTTTTAGAGGAAGTTAGGATCTCTTCAAATGCATCCGTAACCCGTCAAGATATGTCCCGATTACCTGCAAGAAGTGTAGAAGGTTTATTTTCAAGAAAAAAGTCAAAAACGGATAATAAAGCAGATTATGATTCCGCTCCGAATAAAGGAAATGCAGATAAGCTTTATTTTTCCGCGCCAACTGCAGGGTCCATCGCCGTTCAAAAGGATTTACGGATGGAATATGCAATACAATCCAAATTCACTATTCCATCAGACGGTTTAGATTGCCGTGTTCAAATTGCAAATTACGAACTTCCTGCAAGTTATGAATACCATTCCGTGCCCAAAATAGACCCATCCGTTTATTTGGCTGCTAAAATTTCTGGTTGGGAAAAATTAAATTTATTGAATGGCGAATCCAACCTATATTTTGATGGAACTTTTATTGGAAAAACATATATTGATGTAAATTCAACAAAAGACACCCTATCCTTTTCGCTAGGAAAAGATTCCAAAATACAAATCGAGCGCAAGCGAATTGTAGAAAAAAGCACCAATAAAACAATTGGTTCACGCCAAAAATTTGAAGTTACCTGGGAGGTGAAAATTAAAAATAATGGCGGTTCTATCTTGCCAATTGTTATCAAAGACCAATTCCCGATATCTGTTGTTAGTGATATCAAGGTGAAACGAGGTGACGCAGAAGGCGGAAAAATTGACGATAAAACTGGAATTATCACATGGAATCTCAACTTAAATGCTCTGCAAAGTAAATCTATCGTTTTTGATTATACGGTGGATTATCAGAACGGACAAGTATTATTCATAGAGTAAAATAATCTTAATCTGAGTAAACGAATTTTCAACGAAGTAATTGATTTTCATAAGGTATCGGTTAGGATTTTTCTTAACCGATATTTGTTTTTTCCTTAATTCTACCGATAACCATTAAATCATAGAGCACTTTAAACCAAATCAGAATACAAGGAAATACCTTCAACTGAAAGGGCTCTATAAATTCATTTCGCACAACTTTAGGGAAAAGATCGGTAGGAGAAATAGTAGTGAAAATAAAAGCCATCACAAATAAAACCAAATTTAACGGCGACTTGTTTCCGGAAAAAAACCAAATTGCTGCTCCAGAGAAGGCGATAATAAAAGTTGGTGATTCCGCTTTATGGTTAAAAATAACCGTCCAAAGTAAAATTGAAACTAGCATCAATAAGCGGAAATGAGGATTGGCGTATTGTTTAAATCTGAGAAGCGGAACTAAAAATAAAAGTACGCCAATACCAACAACAAACAACTTGTTTCCAGCCCACCCAAACCAAGCATTAAGCCAACCCATTACAGACAAACCATAAGAAGCCGAATGGTCATTTGAAAGCATATTTC
>CAIYXD010000382.1 GCA_903930085.1 uncultured Flavobacteriia bacterium | reverse complement strand
TCAACTTCAGCTCCAGCCTCTTCAAGAGACTTTTTAAGTCCTTCGGCTTCGTCTTTAGATACACCTTCTTTCAATGCAGAAGGAGCATTATCAACTAAATCTTTAGACTCTTTCAAACCGTTACCAGTTAATTCTTTTACAAGTTTAACAACTGCAAGTTTGTTAGGACCACCAGCTTTCAATATTACATCGAATTCTGTTTTTTCAGCAGCAGCTTCAGCTCCACCGCCTGCAGCAGCCATCATTACAGGAGCAGCAGCAGCAGGTTCAATACCGTACTCATCCTTAAGGATAGTTGCTAACTCATTTACTTCTTTAACCGTTAGGTTTACTAGCGTTTCCGCAATTTGCTTTAAATCAGCCATTTTTATTTTATTTAAAAAAAAGGTTCAACAATAATTATTAATTTATGCTCTTTGTTCGAGCGTTTTAAGAATTCCAGCAATTTTTTGGCTAGAACCCATAAGTCCAGAAACAACGTTCTTAGCAGGACTTTGAAGTAATCCAATGATATCTCCAATTAATTCTTCACGAGATTTAATTGCAACAAGTGCATCTAATTGCTCGTCACCAATAAAGATTGCTTCTTCAATGTAAGCACCCTTTAAAATTGGTTTTGCGTTCTTTTTACGGAACTCTTGAATTAATTTCGCTGGTAAATTACCAACTTCACTGAACATTATTGAAGTTGCTCCCGCAAGAGTACTTTTCAAATCTCCATAATTCCTTCCATCTACGCGGTCCATTGCTTTCTCAAGCAAACTGTTTTTAACAACGCGCATTCGGATGTCAGATTGAAAACATCTTCTACGAAGACTGTTAACAACTTCTACTGTCAAGTCCGCTGTGTCTGCTAAATAGAAGATATTTGCATCAGTTAGTTCTGCTGCTAATTCATCTATATACTTTGCTTTTTCTTCTCTTGTCATTTTTGTAAGTTTTAAGCAACAACAGATTTGGCATCAATCATAATACCTGGACTCATAGTTGAGCTCATGTAAATACTTTTGATGTAAGTTCCTTTCGCTGCAGAAGGTTTTAATTTGATAAGTGTTTGAATCAATTCGAAAGCATTTTCACGAATCTTTCCACCTTCAAAGCTAACTTTTCCAACGGAAGAATGAATAATACCATATTTGTCTACTTTGAAATCAATCTTACCAGCTTTAACTTCTTCAACAGCTTTACCGACTTCCATCGTTACAGTGCCTGTTTTAGGATTTGGCATCAAACCTCTAGGTCCTAATATTCTACCTAAAGCTCCAACCTTTCCCATTACAGACGGCATTGTAATAATCACATCGATATCCGTCCATCCGCCTTTGATTTTTTCAATATAATCATCTAATCCAACATGATCAGCACCTGACGCTTTTGCTTCAGCTTCTTTGTCTGGAGTACAAAGTACAAGTACTCGCACATCCTTACCAGTTCCGTGAGGTAAAGCTACAGTTCCTCTCACCATTTGATTAGCTTTTCGAGGGTCAACACCCAAACGAACACATATATCAACAGAGGCATCGAATTTAGTTGTGGAAACATTCTTAACCAAATCGCATGCTTCTGTTAACGAGTAAGACTTCGCTAAATCGTATTTAGCTAAAATCTCTTTTCTTTTTTTAGATACTCTTCCCATTACACTAACGATTATTTGGTTTTAGGTGCTTCACCACCTTTAATTGTTACTCCCATACTTCTCGCTGTTCCAGCAACCATAGTCATAGCTGCATCAACTGAGAAACAATTTAAATCGGGCAATTTGTCCAACGCGATTTCACGAATGTGATCCCAAGAAATTGAACCAACTTTCATTTTGTTCGGTTCTGAGGATCCTTTTTTGATTTTGGTGAATTCGATAATTTGAACTGCCGCTGGTGGAGTTTTTAAAACAAAATCAAAAGATTTATCACCATAAACGGTAATAACTACTGGAACAACCTTACCAGGACGATCTTGCGTACGTGCATTAAACTGCTTGCAAAATTCCATAATGTTGACCCCTTTTGCACCAAGTGCAGGACCAACTGGAGGAGCTGGATTGGCTGCACCACCTTTGATCTGTAATTTGATCAACGCTGCTACTTCTTTAGCCATTGTATTTGAATTATGTAGTCAAACATGAGTACTTACGGGAAGCTTTAATCGCTTTCCTCACTTCTACGGTTAATAAACAATTAATTATCTTTTTCTACTTGCAAATAACTAAGTTCAAGTAAATTCTTTCTTCCAAATATTTTCACCATAACTTTCAGCTTCTTTTTGTCTTCGTTTATTTCGTCAACAACACCACTGAAATTGTTAAAAGGACCATCTATAACCTTAACAGATTCACCGATAACAAAAGGTATTTTCATTTCTTCTTCAGTTTCAGAAAGCTCATCTACTTTTCCTAGTATTCTATTCACTTCTGACAAACGCATAGGAACAGGCTCACCACCTTTTTCAGTGCCAAGAAAACCAATAACATTTGGAATGCTTTTAATTACGTGAGGCACCTCTCCTACTAATGCAGCTTCTATAAGAACGTAACCAGGTAAGTAAGAACGTTCTTTACTTACTTTTTTACCATTCCTAATTTGAAACACTTTTTCGGTTGGAATTAAAACTTGATCAACGAAATCGCCTAATTTAAGACGCGAGATTTCAAGGTCTAAGTATTCTTTAACCTTTTTTTCTTTTCCACTAACTGCTCTAACAACGTACCAACGTTTCTTAATCTCTCCCATAGCACAAATTAAAACATTCCATAAATGAAGCCCATCGCACCTTTCCATGTAGATTTCAAATCTCCGGTTATACCGAATCCGAAATCCATCACAAAAATAAACAAAGAGATAATAACAGAAGCAACAACCACTATTATGGTATTACTTTGTAACTCTTTCCAAGTTGGCCACGATACATTGTGCACCATTTCGGTAACTGTTTCGCTGAAATAATTTTTAAATTTTGACACTTTCTATCAATTTTGCACGGGCGGTAGGGATCGAACCCACGACCAATGGTTTTGGAGACCACTACTCTACCAGCTGAGCTACACCCGTATAAAAAGGGGAGCGAACTCCCCTTTTAACTTAATAATTTATTGTACTTAAGAGATGATTTCTGTAACTTGACCAGCTCCTACAGTTCTACCACCTTCACGGATAGCAAAACGAAGACCTTTGTCCATAGCTACAGGAACTATCAACTTAACGTTGATAGATACGTTGTCACCAGGCATAACCATTTCACGACCATCTGTCAAGAAAATCTCTCCAGTAACATCCGTTGTACGGAAGTAAAACTGTGGACGGTATTTGTTATGGAATGGTGTGTGACGACCACCTTCTTCTTTTTTCAAAACATAGATTTCCGCTTTGAAATCGGTGTGAGGTTTAACGGATCCTGGTTTGCAAATAACCATACCACGTTTGATTTGAGATTTCTCAATACCACGTAATAATAGACCAACGTTATCTCCTGCTTCACCTCTATCAAGGATTTTACGGAACATCTCAACTCCTGTAACAACAGATGTCAATTTAACGTCTCCCATTCCTAGGATATCAACACCTTCACCAGAGTTAATTACACCAGTTTCAATACGACCTGTTGCAACTGTACCACGACCTGTAATCGTAAATACATCTTCAACCGGCATTAAGAAAGGCTTATCAATTTCACGAGGAGGTAGTTCAATATATGTATCAACAGCATTCATTAATTCATCAATTGCTGCTACCCATTTTTCCTCACCATTTAAAGCGCCCAAAGCTGAACCTTGAATTACTGGAGCATTGTCACCATCATAGCTATAGAAAGAAAGTAATTCACGTACTTCCATCTCAACTAATTCAAGTAATTCCTCATCATCAACCATATCCACTTTATTCATGAATACAACTAAACGTGGAACACCCACTTGTTTTCCTAACAAGATATGTTCACGTGTTTGAGGCATCGGTCCATCTGTTGCAGCAACCACAAGAATTGCCCCATCCATTTGAGCAGCACCCGTTACCATGTTCTTTACGTAATCCGCGTGACCTGGACAGTCAACGTGAGCGTAATGACGAGCAAGCGTTTCATACTCAATGTGAGATGTGTTAATAGTGATACCACGTTCTTTTTCTTCAGGTGCATTATCAATTGAAGAGAAATCACGCACTGCAGCTAATCCTCTACTAGCTAATACGCTAGAGATTGCAGCAGTTAATGTAGTTTTACCGTGATATACGTGACCTATGGTCCCGATGTTCACGTGTGGTTTGGAACGATCAAAATTT
>CAIYXD010000381.1 GCA_903930085.1 uncultured Flavobacteriia bacterium | reverse complement strand
TTAATGTTAAATTATAGTCTACAAAGATGTTATTTTTTATAGGGAAATCAAAGTATTGTAAATCTCCGCCAGTCATAAAAAACGTTAAGTCACCATATTCATCCTGATAATTCTGCATCATTCCGTTAATTTCAGCCTGAATTCCACTCATTACGCCAGATAATATACTTTCTACGGTTGATTTTCCGACAGTATTAATTTTTGAAATTTCTTGCAGCAATGGCAAATTTGCTGTGTAATCATTTAAAGATTTGAACCGTAACGCAATTCCAGGCGAAATAGATCCACCTTGGTAGGTATTTGAACTGTCCACAAAATCAAACTTAATACACGTTCCAATATCAATACTTACAACAGGATGATTTGGTTTGGCTGATGCACAAGCAATTGCATTGCAAATTCTATCTATTCCTAGTGTTTCTGGCGTATTGTAATTTAAACGGATTGGGAATTTCATGGAAGCGTCAACAAGTAGACATTTCTCAAACTGTTGCATTAAAGTGATTGTTTCTGCAGAATTTAACACAGAAGACAAAATGGAAGGCGGAAAATTAAAACGTTCTTGTAGTTCCAATATTTTCGCCATAGTATCATTTACAAAACGATGATTTTCAATTAATTCACCATTTTCAAACACACCAATTTTCACTGCTGTATTTCCTGCATCCACCGCAAAAACAGTATTTTTTTTCACCATCGCTGCAAAGATAATGGAAGAATTCATAAAAAAAATCACTTCCTTCCTTTGGTGATAAAATTAAGTTGTTATCTTTGCCCCCACAATAACGGTTAGGTGATGTAGCTCAGTCGGTAGAGCAAAGGACTGAAAATCCTTGTGTCGGGGGTTCGATTCCCTCCATCACCACTCCACTTTAAAAGCCCCTAAAACAGGGGCTTTTTTTATTATAAATTTATTCATTCTTTTATCACGCTTGTTATTTCCCTTGCTTTGTTACAATTAAAGTGAAAATTTACCCATACTACATTACATTTATTTTGTTATTTTACCTTTATTTTGTTACATTTGTTGTTAAAGCAAACTCACAATGAATATAGACAGACATGTTTTTAGGGAACTATTGAAATGGAAAAGTAGTTCCGATCGGAAGCCCTTGATTTTAAGAGGAGCAAGACAAGTTGGTAAAACAACACTCATTCATCAATTTGCAAAAAGCTACAAGAACAGGGTCCTACTAAATTTAGAGATTGCCGAAGATAGGCGGTTCTTTACAGATTTCGAAAATGTACACACCATCGTTGAAGCTCTGTTTATATCACACAATATTATACCATCCGAAAAAGGAGATACAATTGTCTTTATAGATGAAATTCAGGAAACACCAGAAGCGATTTCAATGTTACGGTATTTCTATGAGATGGAACCTGAAATTCATGTAATTGCAGCTGGTTCACTACTCGAACATGCCATGCGAAAAATCAAAAGTTTTCCAGTTGGCAGGGTCAATATGTTGTATATGTTTCCAATTAATTTTCCTGAGTTTCTTAGTGCTATCAAAAAGACTAACGCAATGGAAGAACTGAATACAGTTCCAATACGCGAGGTTGCACATAAGACATTGTTGGATTTATTTAATCGGTATGCAATTATCGGCGGAATGCCTGAAGTTGT
>CAIYXD010000380.1 GCA_903930085.1 uncultured Flavobacteriia bacterium | reverse complement strand
CGAGTCATCCACCAAAATACCAATCACCAACGACATTGCGAGTAAGGTCATTAAATTCAATGTAAACCCAAGCAGGTACATCGCAACAAAAGTCGTAATTAACGAAGCTGGAATTGCAATCAATACAATAAATGCATTTCTCAAACTGTGCAGAAACAGCATCATTACCGCTGCAACCAATAGTACGGCTAATTCAAGATCGTGTAATACCGCATCAACCGATTCAATTGTTGGTATAGAAGTATCTGTTGCTACAGTAAAAGTAACTCCTTCTTTGCTGTATTTCTTTTCAATTTCTTTAAATTTCTCTTTTGTAGCATTCGCCATATCCACTGCATTCGCATCGCTTTGTTTAGTGATACGCAAACCAATTCCATTTACGCCATTGAGTCGGGATACCGTTATTTGATCTTCCGATCCATCTTGCACATCTGCAACATCGCGCAATCTAACCGTAGAAGTGCCGTTTGCTGAAACAATTAAATTTCGAAGGTCTTCTTCCGTTTTAAATTTTCCCGCCAATCGAACGGTCATTTGTTCCATTTCGTTTTTCAGTTTTCCCGTTGGAAACTCAACGTTTGAGGATGCAATTGCCTGGTTTATGCCACTTAAGGTTAATCCGTACAATTTCATTTTGTCCTTATCGACATTTACCCGAAATTCGCGTTTTTCTCCACCGATAACCAACACAGCTGCAACGCCTTTCGTTTGTTTTATTTGCGGTAGGATTTGATCGTCCATTAATTCCATGAAATCGCGCTCAGGAATATTTTTTGCAATCGCACTTACTTGTAAAACGGGTGATGCATTTGGTTCAATCTTTGCAATAACGGGCGTTTGAGAGCCGTTAGGAAGTCTATTAAGAATGTTATTAATCTTGCGCTGCGCATCTTCCAACGATTTGTCGATATCTGCGGAAGCTTTAAATTCGAGAAGTAAAACGGATGCGTTGTCCAATGAAAAGGCGGTAACTTCCGAGATGTTTTCCAATCCGCTCAAAGCATCTTCCATTGGTTTCGAAACTTGGCTTTCCACCGTTGCAGGCGAAGCTCCTGGATACGCTGTCGTAACCGTTAAAATAGGCGGCGAAAAGTCGGGAAGCAATTCGTAACTCAGCTGGTTATAGCTAATCAGACCACCGCCAATTAAAATCGTAAAGATTACGATAATAAACGATGGGCGTTTTATAGATAATTCTGTTAATGTCATGGTCGTTGTTATTTCGTCTTAACGTTAGAATTGTTTTGTAAATTCACTTGACCTTTCACCACAATGCGATCTGATTTTGAAATACCACTTATTACCTCGATATATTCGCCATCCGAAGTTCCAGCGTTGAACGATGTTAAAATTGATTTGCCATTTCGCACGATATATACTTGCGGGTTTTTAGTAGAACCAATTAATGCTTTTCGTGGAATCGAAAGTGCTGTGATGCTTTCTGAATTGGTTAATGAAGCCGAACCATACATGCCAGCCATCAATTCACGGTTGGAATTGTTAATCGTAATTTGAACTTTGAAATTGTGTGATTTATCTGCCTGCACGCTAATGTTAGTCACCTTTCCATCGAAGGATCGATCGCCATAGATATCTACTTTTATGGCAACCGGTTGGGAAAGTTTGAATTTTAAAATATCGCGCTCTGGAACACTTACGGTTAATTTCAAAGAGGAAATATCCGTGATTTCAAATAGTGGAGAACCCGCACCAATAACAGAACCTAAATCCACCATTTTTTTTGTGATTACACCTGAGAACGGCGCCGTAATATTGGTGCTACGAAGCTGTTTTTGGAGTTGCTTTTTCTGGTTTTCAGCAGTGCGAATTCCCAATTTTGTTTTTTCAATTTGAACGCCTGCAACCGCATTTTCCTTCGCTAAATTGCTGTTTCGTGCATCGTCATTTTTTTGACTTTCTAAAGAAATTTCAGCATTGTCTAATTGCAACTGAAGCATTTCATCGTCTACTTTTGCTAAAATTTGACCTTGGGAAACTTTGTCGCCTTCTTCAATTGTCAATTTAATAAGTTTTCCCTGTGCATCCGAACCAATTGTATTTTGTCTAATAGGTTCAAACGTTCCCAAAAAGGAAAAAGCACTTGCGAACTCGTGCATACTTGGAGAAATAGCTTCCACTAGAATGGCAGCTTTCATATCGTGAATATAGATTTTCTTATCAACAGCTTCCTTATTGGAGACTAGTTTTAAAACAGTAATTGCTACTAATACTACTGCTGCGATTGTTATGGTGATTAAGCGTTTATTCATTTTTATTTTTTTTTGGTGAATTTCAAATTTTTAAATGGTGATTACTTTATATTTCCGATGGATCTCAAGTATGTTAATTCTGCTTGTCGCAGTTGAATATATGCTGCAACAACATTTGTTTGCGATTGCTGAAGGTTATTGTCTGCAAGAATTAAATCATTCGAACTAATAGTGCCTTGTTCAAATTTCAGCTGTGTCTGTTTGTAAACACGATCGGATAAGCGCAATTGTTCTTGTGAAATTGCTAAAGCACCAGAACTTACTTCAATTTGTTTTTTAGCATTATTCGTCTGCATTTCCAATTGCTGTGTAACCGTTGTTTGTTGGTTGTCGATTTTTTCTGCTTCCAAAGCATTGACTTTTTGCTTGTGGAATTTTTCCATTCCGTCAAAAAGTGTCCAATCGAGTTTTAAGCCAATAAATGCACCTTCTATCCCAACGCGGTAATCGTCGGCTGGTTTCATGTTGTAATTGTAATTATACGCCGCATAAAAAGACAAACTAGGTAAATACGCCATATTTGTTCCTTTTCGCTCTTCTTCGTTCATTTTTTTCTGTGCTCCCAACAATTCCAATTCTTGGTAAACAACGGTTTGCTTGTCCACAAGAATGGACTTTTCTACCAATTCGTCGGATTCCAATCGGATTTTCGCCTCAGAATCCATTCCCATTAAAATCTTTAATAGCGATTCCAGCTGTTCTTGTGTCGCTTGCAAAGACTGGCGAGAATTAAGCAACGATAGTCGGTTGATTTGTAATTTATCCGCTTCTGTTTGAATCACCAATTCTTGATCAACCATCAATTGCATATTTTTTATCAATTTGTCCATGTTTGCAATGTTTGCAGTTACAAACGACAACTGTTTTGTGATGGCCTGCAAATTGAAAAATGTTTCGGCAACTTGGTGCTTTATATTTTGCTCCACCATTTGTTGCTGAATTTTTGTCAATTCACCATTTATTTTCAATGCCGCTAGACCATAATTAACTTGCGGATTGAATAATATTTGGGTGAACTGAGCGGTAGTGCTTAAGTTAAACGGAACACCAAATTGCACGGTTGAAAAAGTTCCTGCCGGACCACCAAAAAATTCACCTGGAACAACTTGGCCAGGAATAATTGCGTTGTATTTGTAGTCGCCAGAAATAGCTAGTTTTGGCAATCGCGCTGACTCATAGGCCTTTCTTTCTCGGTTATTGATTGCTATGTCTAATCTGGAATTTCGGATTGTTAAATTTGCCGTATCTGCCATTTTTAGGCACGTTTCCAAATCCAAATTTTGCGCTTTGGAGGATAAGCTCCCAGCAAAAACAAGAATCGCTATTAATTTTAATTTCATTGATCGGATATTAACTTTTTGGATTAACTATAAATTATAAGGTATTGTTTGAATTTTTCGGAAAAAGATACGCTACAATCATTTCCGTTACATGGTTTCTATGTGAGGCAAGCTGCGCGGCATATTCCTCTTCGCTGATTTGGTGGATGGATTGCATTAATTTTCGCGACATCGTTGGGTAATGGCAATTAGACATAATCAATAAAATCATACTTAAAAGACTTATTTCGCGCATTCTTCCAGCAGCTTGTTCGTTGATACAATCGTTGAAAATTCCAGTTTCAGCAACTTGTTGAAAAAGGTGGTTGTGCTCGATGGAACAGCCATCTTCTCGGTTCATTTCATTGATGATGAAGTTTGGTAATTCTTGGTGTTTCGCTAAAAATTCATATTCCTTTTCAATAAAATAGCGCATTTTATCTTCTAGCGTCTGCTCCGTTTTAAAAACATGCACCATGGAAAGCATGAAATCCTCGACAGCGGATTGAAAAATTAATTTAAAGAGCTGACTTTTGGATCTGAAATAATAGTTTACAAGTGCAACATTCATTCCCGCTGCGTTTGCAATTTCTCTGGATGTGCAACCTTCAAAGCCTTTTGCAAGGAAAACAGTTTTCGCTGCTTCCTTGATTTTTTCTTCTGTCGATGTATCCTTTTTCATGTGTTTTTTTTAACGCGTACAAATTTAAACAACAATATTAAACAAGCGTTTAAAACAATACTATAATTTTTGTTAAAATACCTAACATTATTCTTGCGTTTTTGTTCTCTACGGAAATATTTATCTTAAGATACGGTTAAAAAAAGTTGGTGTAAAAGAAAAATCCACGAATTTAGAAAATGGGAAAACGAGTTGCTTCGTTCCATTAACGACATGCGTGGATTTTATATAAAAAAACTGAATTGTCCTAAAATTTTTGGGAATAATTTACGGGTAAATAATCTAAATCAGCTCATTTACAAGATGAAATTACACCGCAACATTATGTTCCCGTAAGGCATCGTTCAAGGACGTTTTTAAATCCGTTGATTCTTTTCTTTTTCCAATGATTAAAGCACAAGGTACTTGGAAATCACCAGCTGGAAAAGATTTTGTGTAGGAACCTGGAATTACGACCGATCTTTCCGGAACGTATCCGCGAAATTCTATCGGTTCAGAACCGGAAACATCAATTATTTTTGTGGATTTCGTTAAAACAACATTCGCTCCTAAAACAGCTTGTTTTCCAACGCGAACGCCTTCTACAACAATACATCTCGATCCGATAAAAGCATCGTCTTCAATGATAACCGGCGCTGCTTGCAATGGTTCCAAAACGCCGCCAATTCCGACGCCACCGCTCAAATGAACGTTTTTTCCAATTTGCGCACATGATCCAACAGTTGCCCAAGTATCCACCATTGTTCCAGAATCCACATATGCGCCAATGTTTACATACGACGGCATTAGAATAACGCCCGAAGCGATGAAAGCACCATAACGCGCAACAGCAGGTGGAACAATGCGAACGCCTAATTCCTTGTAATTGGTTTTTAATGCCATTTTATCGTGAAATTCAAAAGGTCCAACTTCTATCGTTTCCATTTTTCGAATTGGAAAGTACATTACAACTGCCTTTTTTACCCATTCGTTTACAATCCATTCGCCAGAATCTGTTGGTTCCGCAACCCGCAAAAGTCCTTTGTCGATATCTTCAATAACATGGTTTATTGCATCAATTGTCTCTGCTTGGCTCAAAAGTGCTCTGTTTTCCCACGCTGCTTCTATAATAGATCTCATAATTCAAATTTTGCACAAAGATAATCATTGTCGTGGAATCATTTTCTAAACTATCTTTGCAGGCATGGGTAGAATTGTAGCATTGGATTTTGGATTAAAGCGAACGGGAATAGCAATGACGGATGAATTGCAGATTATTGCATCTCCTCTAACTACAGTTGATTCGGCTGAATTAATGGTTTTTTTGAAAGATTTAATGCTTAAAAACCAAGTCGATACCATTGTTTTGGGTGAACCAAAAAGGCTGAACAACGAAGACACGCACATTACTCAAAATGTTTACCTATTAAAGGAAGCTTTGGAAAAAGAATTTCCCTTACAAAAAATTGAACTGGTTGACGAGCGATTCACTTCTAAAATGGCGATGCAATCCATGATTGATGGCGGATTGAAGAAAAAGCAACGCCAGGAAAAAGGAGCCTTGGACAGTGTCAGTGCAACGATAATTTTACAATCCTACATGAACCAACGGTAATTTCAGCTGTTGATGAAGTATAAAATACGTTAACATTGCGGCTTCTTTCGCTGAATAATTTAATTTTGTAAAAAATAGTTTAAGAATGATTTTACCAATTGTGGCCTACGGCGATCCGGTTTTAAAAAAAGAAGCGGAGGAAATAACCAATGAATTCCCCGATTTGCAAAAATTAATAAAAGACATGTACGAAACAATGTACCATGCTTCTGGTGTTGGATTGGCTGCTCCCCAAATTGGAAAATCAATCCGAATGTTTGTGGTGGATGGAAGTCCTTTCGCGGAAAAAGACGAGGACGACGAGGACGAAGAAGAAGTGCCTGATCCAAAAGCATTTGGCATTGAAAACTTTAAAAAAGTATTTATCAATCCAATTATCGAGGAAGAAAGCGGTGAGGAGTGGGGTTTTCACGAAGGATGTTTGTCTATTCCCAAAATTCGCGAAGAGGTTTTTAGAAAAGAAAAAATCCAAGTTTCGTACTACGATGAAAATTGGAATTTTCACGAAGAGGCATTTGAAGGCTACGCTGCACGAATCATTCAACACGAATACGACCATATTGATGGGATTTTATTTACGGATCATCTATCCCCGTTAAAAAGAAGATTGTTGACAAAAAGGTTGCAGAATATTTCAAAAGGCGATGTCAAAGT
The DNA here is from genome assembly GCA_903930085.1 of uncultured Flavobacteriia bacterium. Lineage (GTDB taxonomy): Bacteria > Bacteroidota > Bacteroidia > Flavobacteriales_D > Crocinitomicaceae > M0103. Next base: position 7,014 of record CAIYXD010000380.1, on the reverse strand, counting down.
GGATTACAAAATGAAATTTCCTGTTGTTAAAAGAGGCAGATGATTTTGTTAAAATAGAAATAGAATTTAAGATTAAAACTATGCATATTAAAAAGGTATTTATTGCAGTTGCACTTTTTGTTGGAATATATTCCTGCGGCAATTCAGACACGAATTCAGATAAACCGACGAAAGAAGAGTTGGTTTCCAATATTAAGGTGATGGAGGATTCCCTGCGCGGTTTGCAAGCAAATTTGAATACCATCAAACAGATTCCAAACTTAACGCATTTTGAATTAATCAATCGTCTATTAGATTATTACCATGCTTATCCAGAGGATACGTATTCCGCAGAATGTTTGGATAAAGTGCACATGAAATATTCCGGATTGGGAATACATGCTAAAGCCATTCAATATGCAGATACCTTGTTGAATCAATATCCGGATTATATCAATAGAGCTATGGTTTTAGAAAGCCAGGGTAGCACCTACGATATTTTTATTCAGCCTAGAGACACACAAAAAGTGCGTTATTATTATGAATTACTGTTAAAGGAAAATCCAAAAATGGAAAAGGATAAACGCGACGGTATAAAAGATCGGCTTAAGCATTTGGATATGAATTTTGATGAATTCATTGAATATAAAATGAATGCAATCAGTCAGAAATAGGAAGTTAACATTGTGTTAAATAAAATTTTTGGTATCTTTCTTGCTTTAAATTTGAATGAACAGTAAAAATTAAAAAAATATGAAAAAGCTAGTATTCTCCGTCTTAATTATGTTTGTTGCAGCAATAGCGATGAATAAAATGCATGCTCAAATTGAAAATGGAGCAAAAATTGATTTCACGAAAGAAACGCACGACTATGGAACTGTAAAATATGGCGGCGACGGTTCATGCTCATTTGAATTCAAAAATACTGGAAACGCGCCGTTGATAATTTCCAATGCGAAAGGATCTTGCGGATGTACCGTTCCAGAATGGCCGAAAGAACCAATTGCTCCGGGAGCAAAAGCTACGATTAAGGTAAAATACGACACAAAAAGACCAGGTCCGATTAATAAAAGTGTGATCATTACTTCCAACGCGGTAAATGAACCTTCGAAGACTATTCGTATCAAAGGAAATGTTTTACCAGCTCCGGAAGGAAGCGCACCAGTTAACAATTCTGGAGCTCCAACAAATAACTAAAATGAAATTCCTATTAATAGGATGTATACTATTTTTAAATTCCGCCCTTGGCATAAGTCAGGAGGCGGAATTTAGTTTGAAGCAATCGCTGCATAAATTTCCGGATTGCACAGAAGGAGCTATTTTAGAACATTCCTATAGCTTTACCAACACAGGAAATTCTCCTTTGCTCATTTTTGACTACAAAGTACAGTGTTCTTGTACCAAAGTGATTTTGCCTGAAAAACCAATTGATCCCGGAAAAACAGGGGTAATTAAAGTTATATTCGATTCTGAAGGAAAATCCTTTCAGCAGAATAGGGAAGTGATTTTACAGACGAACACAAAAAACAAACGGGAAAAAATTCGATTCAAAGTATTTGTCGAACCGAAAGCATAAAAACGTTAACATTCTGTTAAACCTTTGAAACACATATGTTCTTGTTTTATATTTGAATGTGTAAAAAACAAATAAATTAATAAACTAATCAGATAAACTTAAAATCAAACGGTATGAAAAAAGTAATTTTCTCTTTAATGCTTGTATTGACTGCTGCTTTTGCAATGAATACAGTAAATGCTCAAACTACAAGTGGTGCTAAAATCGATTTCACAAAAGATACGCACGACTATGGAACAATTAAAAATGGCGCAGACGGAACGTGCACTTTTGAATTTAAAAACACTGGAAATGCACCTTTGATAATTTCAAATGCAAAAGGATCTTGTGGTTGTACCGTTCCAGAATGGCCAAAAGAACCAATCGCTCCAGGAGCAAAAGCTTCTATTAAAGTTAAGTACGATACTTCTAGACAAGGTGTAATCAACAAAAATGTAACAATTACTTCGAACGCAGTAAATGCAGCGGAGAAAATTATTTACATCAAAGGAAATGTTTTACCAGCTCCAGAATCAGGCGCTCCAGTAAATAATTCTGGCGCACCAATAAAGAACTAAATAGCGACTAGCATAAGGTTTAAAAAACCGTTTTGGAATTTCCGAGACGGTTTTTTTTGTCAATCATTTTTAAGTTCCACAAATTCCAAAAGCCAAATCTTAATTTATATTTACCACAATACCCGAGTAAACGTGCACTCAAATAGCAGAAAAAATCAATTGTTAATAAATTTCATTTTTAAGCCCCACCTTTTTTTGTAACTTTATTCCTCTCAATTTTCAAGATTCATGTATATAATTTTTGACACTGAAACGACCGGTTTACCGCGTGATTGGAAAGCTCCAATTACAGACACAAGCAATTGGCCAAGGGTGATTCAATTAGCGTGGCAATTGCACGATGACATGGGTCAACTGATTGAAAATAAAGATTTCCTGATTCGTCCGGAAGGTTTTGATATACCATACGATGCCGAAAAAATACACGGAATTTCAACTGAATTAGCAACGCAACATGGCGAATCGTTAGCAGATGTTTTACAGTTGTTCAACCAAGCACTAGATAAAGCAAAATTCGTTGTTGGTCAAAATGTTGGATTTGATTTAAATGTTCTCGGATGTGAATACATTCGGAAAGATATTAAAACTGAAATGGGCGAAATGCCTGTTTTGGATACCTGTACAGAAGTTACAGCTAGTTTGTGTAAATTACCCGGAGGAAGGGGAGGAAGGTTCAAATTACCAACCTTGACGGAACTGCATTCCTTTTTGTTTCAAGTGCCTTTTTCCGAAGCACACAACGCAACAGCCGATGTGGAAGCTACAACGCGTTGTTTTCTGGAGTTACTTCGAAGAGGGTATTTTTCCGCAAATCTCTTGCAGCAGGAAGAACAGTATTTGGAAGAATTTGCAGCTTTCAATCCAGCACCAATCCAAGCAATTGGATTAAAACACTTCAACTTAAAAGAAGCAAGTCAACAAATAAAAGCTGCCGCTAAAATAGAATCTGCACCACTTTCTGGAAATAAGGAAACAATTTTAGCGCAATTGTCGGAAAGCAGGTTCGCACATTTACATAACCATACGCAGTTTTCCATTCTTCAGTCTACGATAAATGTTAGCGGATTAGTTGCTAAAGCGGCGGAATATAACATGCCTGCAGTTGCATTGACCGATACTGGAAACATGATGGCAGCATTTCACTTTGAGAAAGCTGTTGCAACGTACAACAAAGCATTAGGTGCGGAACGCAAGTTAGCACTTGAAAACGGAGAGGAGTTCACCAAAAAAGATTTGTTACCAATTATCGGTTGCGAATTCAATGTGTGTAAAAATCTGGAAGATAAATCGGTTAAGGATAATGGTTACCAGGTTGTGTTTTTGGCAAAAAACAAAAAAGGATACCATAATCTGATTAAACTGGCTTCCATTGCATACACAAAAGGAATGTATTATGTTCCTAGAATTGACAAAAAAGTTATTGAACAGTATAAGGAAAACCTGATTGCTTTAACTGGAAATTTGTATGGTGAGGTTCCAAGCATGGTTTTAAATCTTGGTGAAATTCAAGCAGAAGAAGCCCTTCTTTGGTGGAAAGAACAGTTTGGGGACGATCTCTATTTGGAAATCATGCGCCATGGACAGGAAAATGAAGAACGGGTAATTCCAACCTTGATCAAATTTTCTAAAAAACACCAAATAAAGCTTATTGCAACAAATAACACCTATTATTTAGATAAAAAAGATGCTGAATCGCACGACGTTTTGTTGTGTGTAAAAGATAACGAACTAGTATCTACACCAAAAGGCCGAGGAAGAGGTTTTAGATATGGTCTTGAAAATGAAGAATATTATTTTAAAACTTCGGAAGAAATGAAGGAATTGTTTTTGGATCTTCCCGAAGCAATTGATAACATTGGAGAAATTATTGATAAATGCGAACAATACCCATTGGCAAGGGAAGTGCTTTTGCCTGCTTTTGATATTCCGGAAGATTTTCAGGATCCGCAAGATGCTATAGATGGAGGAAAGCGTGGAGAGAATAATTATTTGAAACACCTTACGTACGTTGGTGCTGAAAAAAGATACGGAGAAATTTCGGAGGAAATTCGAGAACGATTGGAATTTGAACTGGCAACGATAGAAAAAACTGGCTATCCCGGTTATTTTTTAATTGTACAGGATTTCTGTCAGGCAGCCAGAGATATGGGCGTTTCTGTTGGTCCAGGTCGTGGATCTGCAGCTGGATCAGCTGTTGCGTACTGCATAAAAATAACCAATGTTGATCCAATTAAGTTTGACCTGCTTTTTGAGCGTTTCTTGAATCCAGACCGTGTTTCGATGCCGGATATCGATATTGATTTTGACGACGAAGGTCGAAGTCGCGTAATCGATTGGGTAATTAATAAATATGGTTCCAATCAAGTCGCACAAATTATTACCTACGGCACAATGGCCGCAAAATCCTCTATCCGAGATACTGCAAGGGTTTTGGATTTGCCACTTCCCGATGCGGATAGAATAGCAAAATTGGTAACCGATGTTTCCTTGAAGAAATTATTCAATATGAACGATGCGGAACTTGCGGACAAGCTAAAAAATAACCAAGACGATATTGCGCGTGCAAAGGAATTGCGCGTTATAGCAAGTGGAGAGGATTTGGCTTCTCGGGTATTGAATCGCGCACGAGATCTTGAAGGTTCTGTTCGAAATACCGGAATCCATGCCTGCGGTGTGATTATTACGCCCGACGATATTACCAATTATGTTCCTGTTGCAACGGCAAAGGATTCTAACATGTATTGTACACAATACGACAACTCTGTTGCGGAATCTGCTGGCTTGCTAAAAATGGACTTCTTAGGCTTGAAAACCCTTACGCTAATCAAAGATGCGGTAAGAAATGTGCGCGAAATAAAAGGAATTGAATTGGATCCGGATACCTTTCCGGAAGACGACACAAAAACCTATGAATTATTTCAGCGGGGCGAAACGGTTGGTATTTTTCAGTATGAATCCGCCGGAATGCAAAAATACATGCGGGAACTGAAACCGACTGTTTTTGCAGATTTAATTGCAATGAATGCCTTGTACCGTCCAGGACCTTTGGAATATATTCCTTCGTTTATCAAACGTAAACATGGGGAAGAAACAATCGTTTACGATGTAGATGATTGTGAAGAATTTTTAAGTGAAACATACGGAATTACGGTCTACCAAGAGCAAGTAATGTTGCTTTCCCAGAAATTGGCTGGTTTTACTAAAGGCGAAGCCGATACCTTGCGAAAAGCAATGGGAAAGAAGGATCGCCCAATGTTGGACAAAATGAAACCTTTGTTTTTGGTGCAAGGTGGCGAAAAAGGCCATAAAATCGAAAGCTTGGAAAAAATCTGGAAAGACTGGGAAGCGTTTGCTTCGTATGCTTTCAATAAATCTCATTCCACTTGTTATGCTTGGATTGCATACCAGACAGCTTATTTAAAATCCAATTTTCCGGGTGAATACATGGCGTCTGTTCTTTCCAACAACATGAACGATATCAAGCAAGTATCTTTTTTCATGGAGGAATGCAAACGAATGGGCGTTCAGGTTTTAGGTCCGGATGTGAACGAATCTAATTACCAGTTTACGGTAAACAAAGAGGGAGCAATTCGTTTTGGACTTGGCGCAATAAAAGGGTTGGGAAGTGCACCGGTGGAAACGATTATTTCTGAACGCACAGAAAATGGCAATTACACTTCTATTTTTGATTTTTCTAAACGTATAAATTTGCGCATTTGCACAAAAAAAGCTTTCGAAAGTCTAGCGTATTCCGGTGGTTTTGATTCTTTTAAAGGCGTTCACCGGGCTCAATATTTCAAGGAAGATGGATCTGGTAGAAATTTCCTAGAAAATGCTGTGAAGTTTGGATCGAGTTTTCAAGAAAGCGAAAATTCCTCTCAGATCAGCATTTTTGATAGTCCAACAGGTACACATTTGCCTGAACCAGAGATTCCAAAAGCGGAAGAGTGGGGAAGTATCTATAAATTAAACCGGGAAAAAGAAGTTGTTGGAATCTTTATTTCTGGTCACCCATTGGATGATTTTAAAATTGAAATAGATTCATTTTGTACTGGAAATGTTGGTATGTTGAATGATATGGAACAACACAAAGGGAAAGATGTATTAATCGCTGCAACTGTTTCGGATGCAGAACATCGTTTTACAAAAAATGGGGATCCGTTTGGAACGCTAATCATTGAGGATTACAACGATTCCTATAAGCTTTTCTTATGGCGAGAAAACTATTTGAAATTCAAACATTTCATTCAGCCAGGAACTTTTATCGCAATGAAAGGTAGAATTGAAATTCCCCAGCGCAGAAGTGAACTTGAATTTGTAGTGCATACCATTGAGCTACTCCAAAATTTAAAGGAAACAAAAGCCAATAGTGTGCACGTTAAAATTTCCAGTAAAGCTCTGGATCAGGCGATGATTATGGATCTCAATAAATTGTTTTTAGCAAACGAAGGAAAATGTAATTTGCATTTTACAATTTACGATCCTTTGGATGGAATTGAAGTGCGTATGCCTTCTAAAAGCATGATGATTGATCCAAATAATGCTTTATTTAAGGAGTTAAAGCGCTTGGATGTAGCATTTGAAATTCGATAATCAGTCTAAAATTGCACGAAGCGCTATTAGTTCTACTACTTTTTCAACATTTCCAACTGCTTGAAAGGAAGAAATCAAGTTGGTCAACATGCGCTTTAAGATGGAAGTATTGGAGCATGGCTCGAAATAGGAACGATCGTAAGGCAAGTGTAAACCATCCAAAAAATCCTTAATCGATTTTGAATCTAAAATACTTCCTTTAGAAAAAGGATTAATGTAAAATAACACCCCAAATTCATTTTTTTCCGGTAAAAATAAACTTGCACCATTTTCATCCATATAGGCTAAGATAAAATGGTTAGGTAAATT
>CAIYXD010000379.1 GCA_903930085.1 uncultured Flavobacteriia bacterium | reverse complement strand
CCAGTGTTTTTTTTAATCCCGGTGCGATTGGGTTTCTAGAAAAATCAAGTTTAAATATCGGTGTTACGCCAACATTTGCAAATACATTATTTGAAGAATCTGGGACAAATGCCACCGCTCGAACGGAATCGCCTGTTGGCACGCCTTTTTCTTTGTATGGCAATTTTAAACGCTCTGAAAAAAGCAAGTTTGCATACGGAATTGGAATATATACACCATTTGGAAGCACCATTCAATGGGAAGCAGGATGGGAAGGACGGCACGCAATGAAACGATTGGAGCTAAGTGCCATTTTCTTTCAACCAACAATTTCCTATAAAATTTCAAAGAAAATTGGACTAGGTGCTGGATTTGTTTACAGTAGTGGAAAGGTTAATCTTCAAAAAAATATTCCTATTCAAGATGCCTCAGGCCAAGATGCTTTAGCAGAATTAAACGGTTCGGCAAAAGGGTTTGGTTTCAATTCCGGAATGTATTTTTCTGCATCTTCTAAGTTGTCATTTGCGCTAACGTATCGCTCTCGGGTCAACATGGAAGTGAAAGAAGGCACGGCAACATTTACGGTTCCTACTTCGCTGCAGGATAATTTTCCAAGCGGTAAATTTTCTTCTTCCTTGCCCTTACCGCAAGTGTTAACTGTTGCTTCGGCTTTTAAACTCAGTGAAAAATGGAATTTTGCCTTGGATATAAATGCTATCGGCTGGAAAGCATACGATACTTTAGGTTTTGATTATGCGCAAAACACAACTTCATTAGTAGATACGAGGTCTGCAAGAAGGTATAAAAATACACTTGCCTTCCGAACTGGCGCCCAATTTCAGTTGAATAAAATAATCGCGCTGCGCGTTGGAATAGCATTTGGAATGTCGCCCGTTCAAAGTGGATATGTCACGCCAGAAACACCCGACGCAAATAGATTGAACTATACGGCAGGATTTTCTGCAAAAATTGGATCCCATTTTTCTTTGGATGCTTCCGTGTTATTTACCCATATAGAAAGAACCGACACGAATTTAGAAACCAACTTGAGCGGAAAGTTTACTACAAATGTCTTGGCGCCTGGATTGGCAATTATCTATCAATTTTAAACGATGAGAAATAAAATCAGCTTTTTGGTTATTGCCTGTTTTTTACTAACGATTTTTAGTAGCTGCAAACCAAAAATAACCACCAAAAACCCCAGCGCGGGAGAAATAACTGCTACTCGATTTGTTTCTATCGGAGGTGCTTTAACCGCAGGATTCATGGACGATGCTCTGTTTTCTGCAGGACAGGAAAATTCCGTGGGAAATATTTTCGCCGGACAATTGCACTTAGTCGGAAACCTGGAATTTCTCCAACCACTCATTCAAAGCGCAGATATCGGCTGTAATGCAGAAGGAAAATCGAGTTTGATTTTAGGATATAAAACCGATTGTTTAGGCGTAACTTCTTTGTCTCCAGTGAGAACTTCTTTAACGGGTGATTTGGCGTTATTTCACCAAAACAACTATAATACAGGTTTTCACAATTTTGGTGTTCCAGGATTAAAAGCGGTTGAACTGACTCAAAATGGCTTGGGTAATTCTAATTCTTATTTTGCACGCATGGCCTCCAATCCAACTTCAGGTCAAGTGCTATCCGATGCGCTTTCCAGGAATCCTACTTTCTTTTCCTTTTTTGTTGGAATGGATGAGGTATTGGCTTACGCTAAAAAAGGCGCTGCGATTGGGAATTTGACGCCTGTTTTTGGAACCGATGGCAACGGATTTAGCGGAAGTATTCAAAACGCATTGAATAAATTAACGGAAAATGGCGCCAAAGGTGTTGTAGCAAATATTCCGGATGTAACGGTTTTACCTTTTTTCACTACGATTCCATATAATGGATTGAATCTTACACCCGAAAAAGTGGCTTCTTTAAATCAAATTTATAACCCAATAGGAATTTCTTTTCAGGTTGGCACAAACCCTTTCATGATTGAAGATCCAACTGCTGGCGTTTTTGGTGTTCGAAAAATGGTTCCTGGCGAATTAATATTGCTTTCAGCACCGTTGGATTCCGTAAAATGTTTTCAAATGGGCTCTGTTTTTCCCCTTCGAAATGAGTTCGTGCTAACGCTAGCAGAATTGGAAGAAATTCGAGCAACCATCCAACAGTATAATACTGTTTTGGAAATTCAAGCGGCTGAAAATAATTTAGCGCTAACAGATTTGGAGGCCTTTTACCAGAAATTAGCTACAGGAATCGTTTACAATGGAATTGGGTTAAATTTGAAGTTCGTTTCTGGCGGAACAGTTTCGTTAGATGGATTAACTTTAAACCCGAAAGGAAATGCATTACTTACGAATGAATTTATTAAATCCGTAAACAATAAATACAACGCAACTATTCCATTGGTGGACGTCACCAACTATAGAAGCACTTATTTTCCATAATTAATTTAAACTAAAAAGTATGAAAAGAACAACTACAGTTTTAACTCTTTTTTTATCCTTTACTGCATTAGTTCATGCGCAAGAGCCTTGTTCAACCGGTAGATATGCAACGGACGTTTTTACCAATGTTTCCATAACGAGTAATATTGTTTATGGCCAAAACACGTCTTTTTCAAACCAGAACACGTCCTTAAAACTCGATTTCTACGAGCCAACAGGCGATACTGCGACACAAAGACCTTTAATCATTTGGACGCATGGCGGCAGTTTTCTTGGCGGATCTAAAACAGATGCGGATATGGTTGCTCTATCCAATGCATTTGCAAAAAAAGGATATGTCTGCGCTTCAATAGATTACAGAACAGGATTTTTCCCAATTGATTCTGCTAATTCTGTAAAAGCGGTAATGCGAGCGGTACAAGACTTGCGTGCTTCTGTGCGGTTTTTTTACAAGGATCGAGCAGAAAACACAAACACCTATAAGATTGACACGAACAATATTTTTGTTGGCGGTTCTTCAGCTGGTGCAATTACAGCGCTTCATTTGGCTTATTTGGATCGTTCGTGTGAAATTAACGGCTACGTGCCTCAAGGTGTTTTGTCAACATTGGGCGGTTTGGAAGGAAATAGTGGAAATCCTTGCTATTCTTCGAAAGTGAATGGCGTGATTAATCTCTGTGGGGCTTTGGCACAATACGGCTGGTTGGAAAATGGCGATTTACCACTTTGTTCTTTACATGGCACAAACGATGCAACTGTAAAATATAACCGTGGAATTGTAAATCCTGGTGTTGCTTTAATGTATTTGGATGGAAGTAGAATGCTGCACGAACAAGCACAAGCAGTTAGTGTTCCTTCTAATTTTTATACTTTTTATGGTGCTGGACACGTTCCGTATTTGGGAAATGGCGCAACACAAGTCGCATACATGGATACAACGATACGTTTTGTGCGCGATTATTTATTGGAAAGATTGGGTTGCTCAAATCCAATACTCCAAGCAGCAAATACGCCTGCTCAAACCGCAAATTTATATACTTTTTCTGAATGCGCTGGTAATATCCCAGAGGACTTTTGTACCGATGCGTCTCTAAATGAAGTGGATAAGGAACTTACATTTTCTATGTATCCAAATCCTTCTAGTAGCTTTGTAACAGTAGCGTTTGAAACCGCATCAGAAAAGCACATTCAGTTAGTTGATTTTTCCGGACGAATCTTAGTGGACGAATGGACGCAAGAAAAAGTGTTTACGTTAGATGGTGAGTTGTTCCATAACGGGATGTATCTTTTAAACGTGCAAGAGGACAAAGGTAAACTAGGTTCACGCTTACTAATTTTAAATTAATGCGTTTTCTACTTTTTTTGCTCTTAAATTTTGGCGCACTTTATTTTGGCGCACTTTTAATGGGAGGAAGTCCAGCTGAAAACAATTGGTATAACCAGCTTCCTAAAGCACCATGGACGCCTCCGGGTTGGGTTTTCGGTGCAGCTTGGACAACAATTATGATTTGTTTCACTTTTTACATGTCCAAACTGTACACGCAAGTTCCGACAGCTCAACGAAAATTTTTAGTGTTGCTTTTTTCTGCGCAGTGGCTCTTGAATGTACTTTGGAACCCTGTATTCTTT
>CAIYXD010000378.1 GCA_903930085.1 uncultured Flavobacteriia bacterium | reverse complement strand
TGTTTCCATGAAAGATCCTCACGAATTCTATCGTATACAATTACAGTATCGTTCACGGAGTAACCAATTACAGTAAGAATTGCGGCGATGAATGCTTGGTCAAGATCCATATTGAAAGGTAAAATTCCGTTCAATATCGCAAATGCACCTAAAACGATGATTACGTCATGCGCTAAAGCCAAAACAGCTCCAGTTGAGTATTGCCATTTTCCGAATCGGAATAAAAGGTAAGCAAACATGATGATCAAGGATAAAAGCACTGCAATCATAGAAGAAGAAATAAGCTCATTGGAAACAGAAGCGGATACACTTCGAGATTCTAGAATTTCAAACCCTCCTAATTTTGCTTCACAGTTGTTCAACGCTGTTTTTAATTTTGATTTCACCTCCTCTGTTGCAGATTCGTCCTGTAATTTATAGTTCGTTGTAATTTCAACAAAATAATTATTGGTTTTGGTCTTTAAATCAATCGAAGAACCTGGCATAACCTTTAAAAGGTTGTCACGCAAATAATCTAATTCTGATTTTGCTGATTTATCAAATTTAACACCGAAAGTTCTACCACCAGAGAACTCAATACTTTTACTCATTCCCTTCGTTGAAAGTGCAGCAATAGAACCAACAATTAAGATTCCAGAAATTACATAGAATATTTTTCTTTTTCCAACAAAATCAAAGTTGATATTTTTAAATGCTCCTTTTGTCAATTTGGTATCAAAACTAATATCCATTCCTTTATTCATCATCCAGATAAATACTAAACGGGAAATAACCAATGCAGCAAAAACAGATGTGAAAATACCAATGATTAACGTTGTAGCGAAAGATTCAATTGGACCTGAACCAAATATTTTCAAAACAATTGCAGTCAATAAAGTCGTAATGTTTGCATCCAAGATAGAAGACAACGCTTTTTTGTATCCTTCGTCAATTGCAGCTTGTTTGTCTTTACCGTTTGCGAGTTCTTCACGAATACGTTCGAAAATCAAGACATTTGCATCCACGGCCATACCGATTGTCAAAACGATACCAGCAATTCCTGCCAACGTTAAAACAGCTCCAAAGGACGCTAACGAACCAAAGATAAAGATGATATTTGCCAACAATGCAATATCGGCAACCAAACCTGCTTTTCCGTAATAGAAGAACATGTAAGCAAATACAACTAGTAATGCAACACCAAATGAAATCAAACCAGCACGTGTGTTTTCCGCTCCGATCGTAGGACCAACTTTCGTTTGTTCAACAATTACACATGGCGCAGGCAAAGCTCCACCGTTCAATAAGCCAGACAAATCTTTTGCTTCCTCGATTGTAAATGTTCCTGAAATTTGTGTTTTCCCACCTGTAATTGCATTGATAACGCGCGGTGCACTGTAAACAACCTCATCCATTGTAATCGCAACAATTCTTTCCACGTTATCTGAAGTCATTTCAGCCCATTTGTCCGAACCTTCTTCTGTCATGGTAAGATCTACTGTGATTTTTCCAGACTGATCATCGTAACCAGTTGAAGCCACAGAGATGTCTTTTCCACCAACTTTGGCTTTACCATTTTCTGGTAAGCGAATAGCATATAAAACGAATGCTTTTTCTTTTCCATCATTCGACACTTGTTCTAGATCCGAAGACCACATAAAACGAACATCTTCTGGGAAAATACTAATAATGTCTGCTCGTTTCAAAATAGCATCAACAGCACTTTTGTTTTCAGAATCAACGTATCCAACAGCATAATCGCTAGCCGGTTTAACGTAATCCGCTAGGCCTTTTTGAGTGCCTCCTAAAGAAGTCATGGATTCCAACGATTCCACTTCTACTTTTGTTGTATCTGTCGAATCTTTTACAGCTGCAGTAGCAACATCTTTCGATTCACTTTGTCTTGAAACTACAGTTGCTTGTTGCCATTGGCTTCCGAGTTCACTTGGAAAATACGTTTCGAAAAATTGAAGATTTGCAGTAGATTGTAATTTATTTGCTACGGTAGTTTCATCCTGAACACCTGGAAGTTCAATATACAATCTATTGTTTGAAGGATCTTTTTGGATATTCGGTTGTGCAACACCAAACTGGTTGATACGTTTGTTCATGATTTGCTCAACGCCTTCCATAGAGGAAGAAGCAATGTTTTTCAAGAATTTCTCCACATCGCTATCGGATGATTTTAAACCCAAACCATCTAAATCAGATGTAGAAAACAAGCGAACAACTGGCATCCCGTTGTTGATTCGTTTATTCTCCTTAATGAAAATAGAAATGAAGTCACCACCATTTTGAGATTTACTTATCGCACTATCAAAAGGCTTTTTGAACTGAATATCACGTGGATTACGGGCATAATTTTTAACCAATTCAGGAAGTGCAATTTCAAGTGTAACACTCATACCCCCAACAAGGTCCAAACCAAAAGCCAAACTTCTTTTCTTCGTTTCAGAGAATGTAGAACCAAATACCGGATAAACTTTCGTGTCCGACTTTTCTTTCAAAATTTGGTTGATGAAGGCAGACTTTGCAAGTTCCTCTGCTTCTGGCTGTGTTTTAAAATTAACGGAGGTATTATTTGGTAAGTAACCAATGTTATCCGTTTTAGCAGCTTCCATTTTCAGCGCTTCTACTCTTTCATTTGCTTCCTTCTCTGCTTTATTCTCAACAGAATTTGAAACCCATGTAAACGATAATTGGTAAAGGCACACTGCCGTCAATAAAATCGTCAAAAACCAAAAAAATCCTTTATTACGCATTTTCGTAAATATTGTTAGTAATCTAATTAAGCCCGCAAATATAGAATTTACGTTTATTAAAGTCAATAAAGATTAGATGTATTTAGCAAGTTTATTAACAATCTAGCTACAATTTTATCTATTCAATCTGATTTTTGGAACATGTCTCGGCGAAAACAACGAGTGATTCCGCGAATTTAGACCAAGAATTATTCTCTTTCTCGTCTTTTATGTTTTGTTTAAATTTTTCAGAAAGATTTTCATCAAAAAAGCGAACAAGTGCATTTTCCAGCAAATCTGCCTTCGGTTCCGCCACAATTATTCCCATTTTGTCCTCACCGATAATCTCTTTCAATCCTCCGACATCCGTAGCGATAATTGGCACTTCAAAGTGAAACGACGCTGCTGTTATTCCCGACTGAGTTGCTGATCTGTAGGGTAAAACGCAAACGTCAGAGGCAGAAAAGAACAGGGAAACTTCCGAATCTGGAATGTAGCGTTTGAAAAAGTGAATGCGATCCACCGCGACGGAAGATTGAATTTGCGCAAGATAGCGTTCTTCATTGCCGTATATTTCTCCTGCGATGAGCAATTGGTAGCTGTCATTCAATCGCGAAAATGCTTCAATTAAAAGATCCAAACCTTTGTATTCCCGAATTAATCCAAAAAACAAGATTGTTTTTTTGTCCGGATGAATTTCGAGCGTCTTCCGCGCTTCCTGTTTGTCTAGAACTTCGCCAAAATGATCGTACCACGGGTGGTTTAATCGGATGAATTTCGCACCTGGCTTTACTGTTTTCAACTCCATTTCAACGGACTCCGACAATACGATAAACGCATCAAATTGGTTAACAAAGTAGCGGTTTAGCCAAGCGTCAAAAAAACGTTTTTCGTGTGGAATCAAATTATGTAGAATAGCAATATTTGTCGTTTGTGCAGATTGTCTACGTGCAAAAATCCCCATGAACAGTCCAAAAAAGGACATCCAATAATTGGTGACAAAAATATCCGGAGAAGCATTTCGAATTGCTTTGGCTGCTGAAAAATAGGTGAAAGGGTTAAACGTACTAACGATTCTTTTTGCTGGAATTTGATCTACATTATCCGCTGGGTCCACAAATTGGCTTGTTCCAGGAAATAAAAAGTCTGGATATTGCTTTTTAAATGTAAATGCTGTGACTTGGTTTTTCTTTTCGAGGGACCGGAACAATTGTGCGTTGAATTGTGCAATTCCACCTCGAAAGGGATAAAAAGCTGCGAAAATAGAAATCTTCATACCTCCAAATATACAAATTGTGCGGAAATTGATTTATTGTACTCCAAAACCAATGCACGTATAAAAAAGCTCGTTTCCACTTTTGATATTTGTAACATCGAAATTTACAATAGAAAGGTCTTTGAAATATTTACTGACCAATCCAATTCCTTTTGCATAGGTTTCGTATTTTCTTTTGTATTGAATAGCATTGGTCTCATTTTCTTCAATTTCAACAACCAAAGTACTATCAAAAGTGAACGCACCAATGGTTTTACTTTTGTGAATGTCCGAATAAAAAACAGTTAAAACAGGATTCATATTGAAGGCATTGGTATTCCATTGTTTACTTGCTGTTGGCGCAAATACCAACTTTATCAAGCGTTGATTTTCTTCTACCAATTCTGCCCGATTATCTACAACAATTGTTGTCCAAACATCTGTTTGCACCCATGGCAAAGAATTATTATTCCGTTTGAAGCGAAGGTGTTTTCGTGCAATTCTTCCCTCGTCGTCTATAATTGTATCACCAATTAATGTTCTCAATTCGTAGCGAAGTGTATCGTGTTCGATAAGTTGGTTCTCGTCGTGTATAATTTCCAACACAGAATAATCGATATATCTTCCCGGCGTTAAATCATAATAATCGTAGTGAAAATCCAGGGCCACTTGTTCTTTTTTACACGAAAAAACAGACAATACTAAAACAATTAGAAGGACGGACTTAAAGCTCTTTTTAACCATGATAGTTCGAAATTAAAAAAAATTAATCATTCGGATCAATTCCTTTCTGTTTTAAGGCTGCCAATTTAGCCTCCAACTCTTTTCCTTCCAGCTTATTTCCCTGGAAATAATATTCTTTACCGAGTAAAACGCCACTTGCATCAAAACCATAAGACCAGCCGTGGCGCATACCATTTTTATAGCGCTCCTGCGCCATTCGTTTTCCATTGGAATGGTTGCTTTCCCAAATTCCATTTTTCTTGTCTAACAGGTAATTACCTTTCAACTTTATATTTCCGTCGTTGAAATATTCTACATATTCCCCATTTGCTTTTCCGGCGACATACATGCAGGTTGCAGAAACGAGTGGCGATTTTCCACTTTCTATTTCAGAGACAAAATAAATGGTTTTTTTGCCATTTAACAGATCGTTTTTATAGCTTTCGGCATTACTTAATTTACCGCTTTCCGTGAAATTCAACCAAATGGAATCCTTTTTCAAATCTCTGAATATTCCATAACTCATTAAATTGGTGTTTTCATGGTAATAGAAAGCTTCCGATCTGTTGTTTGATGCGCTGTGTTTGATAATTGCTTTAACTTTAGTAGAAGGATAAAAATAAGTAAAAGTGCCGACTGGCTTGTTGTTTTTAAATTGGCCTTTGTACTGAAGATCGGAGGAATTTGGATACGTTTTACTCCACGCACCTTGTTTCATGCCTTTGGCATCTGTCACGTTTTGTGAAAAACTTAAAAAAGAAACACACCAAATAAGTAAAAGACTGACCTTCTTCATTTTTTTAACCAATTTACAAATTCCTTCAAACTTTTAAAATTAATATCTGCTTCTACCGTTATTGGCTCAACCGTTACAATTCTAACCGTTTTCATGCCAAGATTTTTTCCAAAAAGTATGTCTGAATTTGAATCCCCAACCATAATAGATTTACTGAATTCTATTCCTTCAAACTGTCGCTGCGCCATCAATGCCATTCCTGGATTTGGTTTACGCAAAGAATTTTTTTTGGAAACCATGCCTGGTGCGAAATAGCATTTATCAATTTTCCCGCCAATTTTTTCTACTTCCAAACACATATAAGTATGAATATCCAAAAGGTTACTTTCTGTCATCAATCCTTTTGCGATTCCCTGTTGGTTGGTAACAACAAATGTGCGGTGAAACAATTTTGATAATTCGGAAATTGCCGTTGGCGCATCGGGTAGAAATTTAAATTCTTCGATGGATCGCACATAACCTTGGAGGATTCTTTCATTGATTACTCCATCCCGATCTAAAAATAACGTCCAGGAAGAATCCATATTGAGATCAATCATCGGTCAATGTTTTCTCTACTAAATATACATTCCGAGTGGAAGAATTTCTACCTGCCAATTCTGCAAGGAATCCTGCGAGGAAAAACTGAACGCCCATCAACATTGCTGCAAGAGCGATAAAAAATTCTGTGCGCTGAGCAATTAGTTGCGCGGATTTATCAATAAATAATTTATGTATTCCAAGATAAAATGAAAAGCCGAATCCAATTATAAACATTAAGGTTCCGATAGCTCCAAAGAAATGCATTGGTTTTTTTCCGAATTTCCCCATGAAAACAACGGACAATAAATCCAGAGGGCCATTTAAAAATCGGTTTAATCCAAATTTTGTTGTTCCGTATTTTCGCGCTTGGTGTTGCACCACTTTTTCTCCAATTTTAGAGAAACCTGCAAATTTTGCT
>CAIYXD010000377.1 GCA_903930085.1 uncultured Flavobacteriia bacterium | reverse complement strand
ATCCCTTCTTCCTTCATTACATTGCGGAGAGAGCGGGATTATCTCAACTTTCTTTCGTCAGTTTTCGATGGACTTGCGTCTCGAACCTTTTTCTGGTTCTCATCCCTTCTTCCTTCATTACATTGCGGAGAGAGCGGGATTCGAACCCGCGGTACAGTTACCCGTACGTCAGTTTAGCAAACTGGTGGTTTCAGCCACTCACCCATCCCTCCAAGGGTTCAAAGAACTCGGTCGCAAAATTAGTTAATTCGTTGACATTTCAAAGTAAAATTTTTAAAAAAGTGAAATAAACACGTTTTATTTAGTGAATATAAATCGTGGAAATTTTCATGACCTGCAAGGCCGCAAGAAGAATCCAAAGCAAATGAATAGGAGGGCTGACTTTATAAAAAGTTGCAATTACTGCAATTAATACAAAAGAAACCATTTCAAGAATACTATTGTGCAAGAACAAGCTGCTGATTATGAGTAATGTAAAAGTGGAGATTAGAATAAGCGTATATTTTATTTGGGATGCCATAAAATAGAAGTAAAGCCAAATTAGAATCAATAGGTAATAAATAATCTTTAATAAATCTAACGTTAGACCATTCACTAACTTCTCCATGGAAGGTGTTTCCAAAAATAAAGACCAAAAAAATTGCTTGGAAATTAATTGAAAAATACTTGCAAAAAGAACGAGTAAGAGCTGGAATTTGTAATTTTTCCAGTTCCAAACGATAAATTGGCTTGCAACAAAAAGAAAAATCACCTCATTTAAAGGAAATGGAAAGAGAATTGCGCCTTTTTCTATGAACTGAATTCCGGCATAAACAAAAAGTGTAAGTACCACCAAGAATACAGACCTCTCTTCTCGAATCATTTTTTCTTTGCTAATGCTGCTTCGATATAATCAAAAGTCGATAAGATGACTGCTTTTCCATCTACAACAGCGATGTCGTGCTCAAAGTGAGCGCTTGGTAATCCATCACTCGTTACAATCGTCCAATTGTCGTCTAATTGCTCTACTTTTTCAGTTCCCATGTTGATCATTGGCTCAATCGCAATCGTTAAGCCATTCTGAATCTTTTTTCCTCGTCCTCGTCTCCCATAATTTGGAACTTGCGGGTCTTCGTGCAAGGTTTTTCCTAATCCGTGTCCAACTAAATCGCGCACAACACCATAACCATGGCTTTCAGCATGATTTTGAATTGCCCAACCTATATCTTCAATTCGGTTCGCAGTAGTGCATTGCTCAATGCCCAAATACAAACATTCTTTTGTAACCTGCAAGAGTTTTCTTACTTCGGGTTTTACGTTCCCAATTTCAAAAGTATACGCGTGGTCGCCATAATACCCTTCGAAAACAGCTCCGCAATCAACCGAAACAATATCACCGTCTTCTAATGGTCTATCTGTCGGCAATCCATGCACAACTTGTTCGTTTACAGAAATCAATAAAGTACTTGGACAACCATATAATCCAAGAAAACCAGGAATGGATTTTTGAGAACGTATATAATCTTCCGCTAAGGCATCCAAATATTTAGGCGTGATTCCAGCTCTAATTTCTTCCGCAACTTTTCCTAGAGTTCTACTCACCACTTGCGCTGCTTCACGCATGATTTCAATTTCCTCTGGCGTTTTATAAATTATCATATTTCTGTTGAACATTTTCATTCGGAGCACAAAGATAACCAATACTACTAAATGAATGGAAGAAGTCTACCTATAATCTTTTTTAGGAAGTGGATTTTGTAAACCTATAAATTGTATTTTCACAAACGTATTTTTAATTTTGACGAAAAAAATAACCATGAAAAAAATAATACTTGCAATTGCTTTGCTCTTTAATCTTGGATTGAATGCTCAAACAATTCCAAATAACGGCTTTGAAAACTGGACATTTCCTTTTCCATTTGAAGACCCTGCCGATTGGGCAACATTAAATGTGATAAGTTTTTTGGGAGGTCCAATCAGTACTACAAAATCTACCGACGCGCATAGCGGAAGTTATTCTGCAAAAAGTGTATCGTTTGAAGCGGATATCAGCGGTTCTGGCACGATGGATTCTCTTGCAGGAATCATGTTTATCGGTTCAATAGATTTCGCAAGCCAATCTTCTGTGCAAGGAATTGCATTCAATTACAAACCTGATTCGTTAATCGTTTGGACAAAATCAAACTTGTTAAGTGGCGATTCTAGCGCAATTCAGGTTTCTTTAACGAAATGGAATGCTGCAACGATGTCGCAAGATCAAATT
>CAIYXD010000376.1 GCA_903930085.1 uncultured Flavobacteriia bacterium | reverse complement strand
GGACATATTGTGCCAGTTATTCCAGAATCAAGTAATCATAAAGCATATAGAGAAAATGGCGAAGTTGTATATCCATTGCAATCCCAGGCTGGAAAATTGAACCATTTGTATTTTTCAGATCTTAAGAAAGACTGGTGGAAAGATGAACTTTATTCTTCTTATGTGATTTATTACCACGACTAAAAATTGCTGTGTTTAGTTGTTGAATCTACGCACTTCAGAAGAATACATAATAAAATTAAAAAAATAAGTACTTTTGAGCCTTAGAAAAACCATTACGAGTGTATAATTCCCAAATTAAGTAGACTTTTTTAAATATTCTATCCAAACGGGGGGTATTTTTTCAAGACTAACTACTAATTCCATATTTTATAACCAAGCCCGTTTTTTTAGGAATAGTATAATTACATTAAATCCAACAAATAGAAAAAAGTATAAATGAAAGAAAACCAGACAAAAAAATATTATTGGGGAATTGGCTTAGAAAATGAAACATATTTACAATTTGAGGAATCCCTAATTGTCACTGGTTCTTTTATACAAGAAAATATTGGTTGCGATAGATATAGTATTGATTATAGAAAATGTTACAAACCAGAAGCTTTGGCACCGCTTTTAGATGCTGCTTTCGACTCAAATAAAACGTACAAAGTAAGTCGAATGATCAACAGTCATTCCCTTGATAAATTGGATATTCAATACAACCATAAAACGTTGCATGCAGTAATAGAATCCACTGAATCTTCCGATTCGACGATAGCGAAAGCCGAAGCAGTGGATAATCCTGCATTTCTTGGTGAAACAATTCTAGAGCTTTTTCTTAAAGATCAACCATACAACATTAAAAGTATGGTTACACAAAAGAACAATCCTATGGGTTCTGTGAATTTTGATGGAGATTCTATCGAATTTATCACCATGTACTTTCAAAATAGAACAGTTACAGAAGCTTGTGCTGAGCTGAAAGCTACCAAAAAAATATTTCTAGATACATTCAACGAAGCAGCAGTATTTACTGAAAAGTTGCAATTCCCCGCATATAATAGCGGGTTTAACATGTTTATGTCAAACCAGGAAAAACTTGTTTTATTTAATAACGGAACTTACCATTTTCACATTACGTTGCCAACGCTAATAGAAAACAGTAGAATCATTGATTACCCTGCTTTCGATGAAATCCATGCCAATGCCATTTATTTATTGCAATGGTTTGAGCCATTTTTTATCGCAACACTCGGTAATCCGGATATTATGGGAGTAATAAGTTCAAAGTGCAAATTGGATGAAAAATTCACGTTGGGATCGATGAGAAGCGCAATTTCCCGCTATATTGGGGTTGGGACATTTAATAAATCAATGCCAAAAGGGAAAATTCTAACCTATAAAGTGGAAGATTTCAGAAAACTACTTAAGTTCGAAAAGGAAGACAATATTTGGTGGCGCGATCAAATTGAAAAAGAAACAGAATACGCGTTTCTTTCCGATCTTGGACTGGATTTCAACCAAGAAAAAATGTACCAAAGTGGTTTTGAAATTAGAAGTTTCGATGAATTTCCGGAAGTTTATCTGAAAGATGTCTTGGCTGCAATTCTTCTGATTTGTGAACACGCATTAAACCTTCCAAATATTCCTTGGGGACACGATAGTATTGTATGGAATAATTTGGTTTTTAAAACCTTAAAACATGGTTATTTAACGGAAATTACATCAGATGAAAAGAACGAAGTATTGAGCCTGCTGCAACTTTTGAATCCTTCAGATGCTAATTACCAGTTGCTCAAAACAGAATTTGAAGCGGTAACGGCTTTAGATCAATTTTTCTTTAAAATACTAGAAGTTTTCTTTGAAAAGTATAAAGAAAATAACGTGTGTTTGGATGCAATGATTGGCGAAAAATTAGTCGCTGCGCCGACATGGGATAATTTCAATAAATTCCAAACAGAGCAACACTTAAAGCAAATTGAACCGTTTTTAAAATCCTGAAATTAAGTGCCTCAAATAGCGAAATTCTTCTTTTTCAAGTTCAAAATTCAACAAACAATTTGCATATCGGAAGTATTTTTCAAAGACTAATTTATTCTTCCAGAAACAACTTTTTTAATTCTGTTGCCTCATTTGGTTTCATTTTTCCTGCTAGAATCAAACTCAATTGTTTCCTGCGCAATGCACCCTCAAAGCGCATTTTTTCTTCCTCCGTTTCTGGAATTAATTCTGGAACTTGTATTGGTCCTCCGTTTTGATCTACCGCAACAAATGTATAGATTGCTTCGTTGCATTTTTCCCGTTTCCCAGTAACAGCATCCTCCACAAAAACATCTAAAAATACTTCCATGGAAGAATTGAAAGACCTGGAAACTTTCGCTTCAATCGTAACAATCGATGCGTGATTGATTGGTTTTTGAAAAGAAACGTTATTAACGGAAGCAGTTACAACAACTCGCTTACAATGCCGATGCGCTGAAACGCTCGCTATGACATCCATCCAAGCCAGTAATTGTCCGCCAAAAAGATTACCTAACGTATTTGTATCATTTGGCAAAACAACTTTCGTCGTAATGGATAAAGTTTCGGATGCTTTAACAGATTTCATGTTTTTTTTGACAAAACTACACTAAAACATTGCAATATAGCCAAAGTAATTACGTTTTTTGAAATGCATACCTATTTTGAATGCTGCTTAAGAAGAAAACTTGAAAATGTTGCGCTAATCCGTATATTTACATTCTATTTTGAAATTATATGGAAAAACTTATAGCGGCATTTCCGCAAAATTTGATTGATGCTCTTGAAATTGCTTCAAAAGTTAGCTTGAAAAAACCAGAAAATGCTGTGCACAACATCGTTGTTTGTGGAATGGGTGGATCTGGAATTGGAGGTAAGATTGTTACAGAATGGATTCAGTCAGAATTAAAAGTTCCAGTTTCCCTTTTGCAAGATTACGATCTGCCAGCATTTGTTGACCAACATTCTCTCGTTATTGGCTCCTCTTACTCCGGGAATACGGAAGAAACGCTTTTTGCAGTTAAAGCAGCACATGAAAAAGGGGCACATCTTATTGGAATAACATCCGGTGGTGAAATGCACCGTTTTTGTGCACAAGAGAATATCGATTGCATTATCGTTCCAGGTGGAAATCCACCTAGATCTGCTGTCGCATTTTCAATAGTTCAGTTGGTCAATATTTTTGTTCAATTGGGTATGATTTCAGCTCAAAATTTAGAGGAAATAAAAATTTCTTTGAATTTATTGTCGGACGAAAAATCAGCTATTCAAGCGGAAGCAAAACAGATTGCAACTTTCTTATTCGGAAAAGTAGGCGTTATTTATTCCGGACCAAACTACGAAGCTGTGGCAGTTAGAGCGCGACAACAATTTAACGAAAATTCAAAATACCTTTGTTGGCACCATGTAATTCCTGAAATGAATCACAACGAACTTGTTGGCTGGAGTGGCGGCGATGAAAGGTTTGCCGTTTTGTTTTTAAATACGCGGGATTTAAATCCTAGAAATCAGCTACGCTATACCATTTCCAAAGATGTTATCGCGAAAAAAGCAGCTGGAGTAATGGAGTTGACACCAAATGGAAATACGCAAATTCAACGCTCTTTTTACCTCATACATTTAGTGGATTGGGCATCTTTTTACCTTTCAGAAATGAACAAGGCCGATATTATGGATATCAAGGTTATTGACTATTTGAAGAACGAGTTGGCTAATTTCAATTAAATATGCTGCCTGAAGTTCAGTTGCTAGATCTCGGATTAATAGATTACAAAAAAGCCTGGGATCTTCAGGAAACATTATTCAATATAAGTATTCAGGACAAAATTAAAATCCGAAATGGCGAAGAGAATATAAGTATTAAAAACTATATTTTATTTTGCGAACATGAGCATGTTTTTACACTCGGGAAAAGTGGGAGCATAGCTAATTTGTTGCTGGACGAAGCAGGTTTGGAAAAGGAACATGCAACCTATTATAAAATTAATCGGGGAGGAGATATAACGTATCATGGTCCCGGACAAATTGTTGTTTACCCAATTTTTGATTTGGATCAATTTTTTACGGACATCCACAAGTACATGCGTTTTCTCGAAGAAGCTGTTATTCAAACTTTGAAGGATTTTGGAATTGAAGCTGGACGCGTTCCAGGTTTAACTGGTGTATGGATTGAAGGAGAAACAGAACGCGCACGCAAAATTTGTGCAATGGGCGTAAAAAGCTCCCGCTGGGTAACGATGCACGGAATTGGATTCAATGTAAATTCCGATCTCTCTTATTTTTCACATATTATTCCTTGTGGAATTAATGATAAAGCAGTAACTTCCATGCAACAAGAATTGGGTAATTCGCTATCGATGAGCGAAGTTACAAATGTCTTGAAGCAAAAGTTAGCTGATCAATTCCGCTTTAAATATGTTGAATATAAACAAGAAAATCGTTAGTTCACTCCAAAAAATAGCGCGTTTTACGTTCTACTTCTTCCTCTCTGCCGTTATTTTGCTTAACCTTTTTATTCTTTTATCTGGTAGAATCTATCTTTACAAAGGAATCCGCAATACCTATTTGAAAGGACAATCGGGTCCAAGTATTTATGAATTGGATATTTTTCCCTACAAAACAATCGAAGGAGCAAAAAACAACCTAGATTGGCCGGTTTCAAAAAAATGGAATACACAAGGTATTTCTTCCAAAGACAAGGGTTTCTTGAAGCAGCTTAAAACGAAAGCTTTTTTGGTTTTTAAAGGCGATTCTCTCGTATTTGAGCGCTATAGTGAAAATCATTCTTTGCATACGGTTTCCAATTCATTCTCTGCCGCCAAAACACTTGTAGCACTTCTCATTGGAATTGCAATGGAGGAGGGGAAAATCAAAAGTCTCGATGAGCCAGTTGGAAACTATCTGAAAGAATTCAATTCAAATGGAAAGGAACAGATTACAATTCGGCATTTATTAATTATGGCATCTGGATTAGATTGGGAGGAAAGTGCCTCTAATCCATTGTCTGAAAATGCGGAATCCTATTATGGCTCGGACCTTTACGGTCTTGTCACAAGACAAAAAGTAATTACAAAGCCAGGACAGAGGTTTAAGTACCAAAGCGGAAATTCGCAACTATTAGCCTTTGTTCTAGAAAAAGCAACCGGTAAGGGTGTGTCAGATTATGCGGAGGAAAAAATTTGGAAACAAATGGATACGCAACAGAATGCGTATTGGAGTTTAGATAATGAATTTGGAGATGAAAAGGCATTTTGCTGCGTGTATGCAACTGCAAGAGATTTTGGAAGATTGGGAAAGTTACTCCTTCAAAAAGGAAGATGGGGATCCAAACAAATTGTTCCGGAATCGTATATGAATGAATTGTTTAAAGTACCGAATCTTGCAACGGAAGAAGGCATTCCAAATAAACGGTATGCAATGCATATTTGGACATATTTAGGCGGTAAATCACCTGTTTACTATTGCAGAGGAATAAAAGGTCAATATATTATTTCTATACCTTCCGAAAAAGTAGTAATTGTTCGCTTAGGTTTGGAACGATTAGATAACTTTGTATTTCCGAAAGACAAACTCAAAGATAAAAAGTATTGCAGAGAAAATGTGGCGAAAGTTGGACATTCAGCAGATTTTTTTGAATTCTTGCGTATCGGAAGATCAATTGCACAACACTAAGAAGACATAGGATATGAAAGAGGGATTATTAGGGCCAAAAGTTGAAAATGTAGCAGTAGCAATAGTGCAGGACATAATCGATCAAGGTGAACCAATGTATTACGTTTATTTATTGAATCTTCGCGATGACATTATGGAAGGGGTGATAATAAATAGTGTTGGTTACGGTGAATT
Source organism: uncultured Flavobacteriia bacterium (assembly GCA_903930085.1). Classification (GTDB taxonomy): domain Bacteria; phylum Bacteroidota; class Bacteroidia; order Flavobacteriales_D; family Crocinitomicaceae; genus M0103. Next base: position 6,934 of record CAIYXD010000376.1, on the reverse strand, counting down.
GAAAGCGGATGGAGAACAAATTAGAACATCTACTTTACGCCATACTTTAGAAATCTTACTGCCGGAAGAAGCTGCAAAACTGGAACCCATCATGGAAGATGTTTTTGGTTTATCCAACGAATATTGGGTGAGTTTCTGGGTAAACGACGACATGTACGATAAAAAATTCGTTTTTTTACCCAACACTATTTCATCCGATAAAATGGAATGGATTCCCTTACTTAATAAAAAAGGATTAATTATCCGTTGATTTTTTGAGAAAGATCGGATATATCCTTTATTTCAGTTAGATACTTGTCCAAAAGATGCGCATTTTTCTTGATTTGATATCCTCCGGCATAAATTGGAACAAATTCTGAATCCTGCTGTAATTGTTTAAAGTAATTACATAAAAACTTCTCTTCAACACAGGTCAAAAAGGAAGTGACCAATGCTTTTGGTTTTTGCTTTTTTAAGCATTCTTTTAAGGAATCGTATGGTAAACTTTGACCAAGATAAATCGTATCAATTCCTTTTTTACGCAAAACATAATGATAGAAAAGTAAACTGATTTCATGCCATTCATGTTCTGGAAGAAAAAGCATTACGGGTGAAGTTGTTTTTTGCGGAACGGGTAATTTGTCAATCTCAGAAATTACTTTTTGTCGAATAAGATTGGAGATAAAATGCTCTTGAGCGGCATCAATGGAACCAACAAGCCACATTACACCAATCCGATCTAAAAATGGCACTAGCGTATGAATAAATGTCTCCTCCAGACTTTTAACATCAATCAGGTTTTGGAGCGTTGATTTAAACAACCCTTCATTTAATTCAATTAAGGAAAGAATTAATTTTTCTGTACTGCTATCAATTGATTTTTCAGCTCTTATTTTCCAGACTTTTTGAAAAATTTCCTCAGAATTCATTTCTGCAATTTTGGAAATTTTAAGTCCGTTTTTGTTTAATAAAGCAATGTTCAATAAAATGGACAACTCGTTATCGTTGTAGGTGCGTATCAAAGTATCGGTTCTTTCTGGGGTAATCAGGCCATATCTCTTCTCCCAAATGCGGATAGTATGCGCCTTAATCCCTGTTAATGTCTCCAAATCTTTAATCTTGTATTCTGCCATTTTCTTATTTTATTCCATCACTAATTTCCCTTGATTTTTCATCCTGTAGAAATACATGTACGAAGTGTAAACAATTCAAGTAACATTTTGTTTATTCATTACTACGTAAAATCGTTTATATTTGTTCAAAATCTAAAAATAACGTGTTCATTAAGAAATAGTTGAATTAATAGTATGGTCATCAAACAACTTTTCGTTTTCTTCTGCTTCCTCGCATTGTTTCTTTCCTCCTGCGATAGTTACACCGAAAGTAATGATTTGGAAACCAATAATATAATTAACGAAGAGGATTATTATGAATTTAAAGGAGTGAGCTTGAAGGAGTATGCTATTCCCGCTACCATCATGCTTCCGGATGAAACTGCAAATATTGGCGCCTCAACGGTAGTGGAAGTTTTGCACAAAGAAGGAGATTTTCTATGGGATATACTCGTTGGACCAAACTTCAGTCTGCATATTGAGGATTTTGGAGACAGAATAAATATGGTAGAAAATAAACGCCAAGAGTTGGAAGTAGAGACGTTGTTTCGTGTGGAATATCTTTTAGATGAAAAAGATTTGATTATTTATAAAAAAACACTAATAGTAAAGGGCTCAACTAAAGCTTCCCCAAAAGTTGGTGTTGAGCATAAATCTTTCCACGTTTATGGACAAAAAATAAGTAGAGGAATAACCTACGAATTAAGAAGTCAGGATTCCGGAAGTTCTCTGGAAATAATTAAACTCATGGCCAAATCCATCAAGTCCTTTAAAACAGTAGAATAATTAAGTTTTAAAACGTTTTTCGAAGGGGTCAACCTTTTTTTTTGATTATTTTTGTAGCAATGGAATTAAATCGCGAAAGTTTGTTGGAAGTCTTGGGATCTATCATGGAACCAGACTTAAAAAAAGATATTGTTTCCCTAAATTTGGTAGAGGAAATGGGTATAAATGAATCTACGATAGATTTGCTTGTTAATGTATCCAATCCTGCAATGCATGCACGAAAAAGAATGCAAGAAGCAATTGAATTTAATTTAAAACGCGTTTTTGGAAATGAAATCACTGTAAACTGCACCGTGAAAGGAATCCCAGCAGAATCAAAAAAAATCAGACGAAAAATTTTGCCTGAAGTGAAACACATCATTGCAATTGCATCGGGAAAAGGTGGTGTTGGAAAATCTACTGTTACAGCAAATATTGCCGGCGGTTTAACAAAAGCAGGTTACAGAGTTGGTATCGTTGATGCTGATATTTACGGGCCTTCCATGCCCACAATGTTTGATGTGGTGAAGGAACGACCAACGATGATTGATGTGGAAGGAACGCCGCGGATAAATCCTGTAATGAGTTTTGGAATTAAAATGCTCTCGATTGGCTTTTTTACGGAACAAGACAATGCGGTTGTGTGGCGCGGCCCAATGGCTGCAAAAGCATTGACGCAAATGTTTACGGATGCACATTGGGGAGAACTAGATTATTTATTGATTGATCTTCCTCCAGGAACAGGTGATATTCATTTATCGTTAGTGCAAACCGTTCCTTTGGATGGTGTTGTAATTGTTTCTACGCCACAGGAAGTAGCTTTGGCAGATGCAAGAAGAGGCGTAAACATGTTTCAAATGGAGTCGATTAATGTTCCAGTTGTTGGAATTGTTGAAAATATGGCTTGGTTTACTCCTGCAGAATTACCGGATAATAAGTATTTTATTTTTGGTCGGGATGGTGCGAAAAATTTAGCGGAAGGTATGAATGTTCCATTTTTAGGACATATTCCTTTGGTACAAAGTGTTCGGGAAGCTGGAGATGCGGGAAGACCTGCTGTTTTTCAGGAAAACACACCCTCTGCCATGGCTTTTGAAAATTTAGTAACTACGTTTGTAGAAAATGTGAATATGGTGCAAAAACGCGCAAATCTTAAGGTGTAATGATAGAGTTGAACAAAGAAGAATTGTCGGTTAAAATTAATGCTGCTATTGAACAGTTGCGTCCGTTTTTACATGCAGATGGCGGAGATATGGAATTAGTAGAGATAACAGATGAAGCGATTGTTAAAGTTCGTCTGCTTGGTACTTGCAGCGATTGCACAATGAGTGTAATGACGCTAAAAGCTGGTTTGGAAGAAGCAATTAAAAAGGTTGCTCCGGAAGTCGTTTCCGTTGAAGCTGTAAATTCGCCAAGTCTTGTATAAGGAAATGGCGTGAAATTCTCTGTCAAAATATCCCTGGTTATACTCGTTTCAGTTGGACTATTAATTTTAATTAATGAAATCAATCTTTCCTTTTTAAAACCCAACTTCCCATTTAAGCAAGGTCTAATTACGACGGCCGACGAATACAGTTATTTTTCTCCGGTAGATCAGTTTGTTCAAACAGGAAATTGGGCTGAGAATTCTCTTGGTGCAAAAGCATATATGCGCACCCCGGGCTATGGCCTAATCTATTTGATAGCCAAGGTCATCGGCGGCTCAAGTGCTTTTTCATTCTTGAAAATGATTCAAATTCTACTTTTCGCAGGAAGTATCTATCTCTTCTCCAAAATCCTCCAGTTTCTGAAATTGTCAGATAATTTAATAGTGGTTGGCACACTTATCTTTGGGTTAATGCCACTTTTTTCTGGTTTTGTATATTATACTTTGTCCGAAGCCGTTTTGCCTTTTTTCGTTTTATGGTCTTTGTACGCGATTCTTAAAGCCGATGATAATCAGCGTATTACTTTGAATGTGATTCTTGCCGTAGGATTTTTATTGCTCCTTCGCCCGCAAATGCTTATACTGACCTCTTTGTTCCTTCTTTATTTTCTTTTTAAAAGAAAGCGCATTTTCTGGTCTGTATTATTAGCATTCGTTCCTCTGTTTTTTTGGAATATTCGTACGGTTTACATTACAGGAGAATGGCTCGGTTTAAACCCAATCTATTCAAAAAAAAATAATTCATTGTATCGAGAACCGCACAAAGAAATGACGGATTTATTTCGTGTTTGGGAATATCGCGGGGATTATTTTCATTCTACTATGGCTTTGCTATCAAAAGACACAACGAGTTTAACAACACAAACTGCACTGCAAACGATTCCAATTCAATACCAAGCAACTGTTCGTCCGATTTTCTTGGAATTTCAAAAATTTAGACACCAACAAATTACTGTTTTTTCAAACAAAAAGATTTCTTCTTATTTACCAGGTGAGATAGCGCTAATAAAACATATTAAGTTAGCTAGAAAGAAATTGATTCGCCAAAATCCAGCAGATTTTTATCTCTTTACACCTTTAAAAAGTTTCAAGAAACTGATGCTTACCTCTATGATGAATCTTTTGGTTTTTCAGGAAACATGGAAAGATCAATCGATTGTTCTAATTCTGAAATATAGCTCTTTTCTGCTGATTTCTTTCGGTTTTATAAGCAGTGTTTTACTGCTAATCAAATCATCCGATCCATTTATTCGTATTTCATCGCTTAGTGTGCTGGCATCTATTTTCTACTTAAGCTTTGGTCAACGGTTCAATGAAGAACGTTATCTTCTTCCTTATTTAAGTATACTTCTCATCCATTTACTGGTTTATCTGGAACATGTAATTCTATTTAAAACAAAAAAAAGCCACTCATAGAGCAGCTTTCTTTTACTTCTTGAATATTTAATTATTTTGCAGCTGCATAGTTTTTAGCAACAACTTCCCAATTAATTACATTAAAAAATGCGTTAATATAATCAGGACGACGATTTTGGTAATGCAAGTAATAGGCATGTTCCCAAACATCCATTGCAAGAATTGCTGTTCCACTGCAACCAACACCCATTAACGGATTATCTTGGTTTGGTGTAGAACAAATTTCTAATTTCCCGTCTGTCAAACATAGCCATGCCCAACCAGAACCAAATCGTGTTAATCCAGCTTTTGCAAATTCATCTTTGAAAGCTTGAAAGGAACCAAATGCAGAAACAATTGCATCAGCTAAGTCACCTGTAGGCTCGCCTCCAGCATTTGGAGCCATGATTTCCCAAAACAAATTGTGGTTCCAGAATCCACCGCCATTATTTCTAACTGCCGGTTTATCCATGCAATTTTTTAAGATTTCTTCAATAGATTTTCCTTCTAAATCTGTTCCTGCAATTGCAGCATTTAAATTTGTAATGTACGCTTGGTGATGTTTTGAATGGTGAATTTCCATTGTGCGTGCGTCAATGTATGGTTCCAATGCATCGTAAGCATAAAGTAAATTTGGTAATTCGAAAGCCATGTCTTTATGTTTTTTAAAAGTTAATACTTGTCATTCTAATAGTATCAAAAATAGAAATAATATGCAAGACTACCAATCTAAAAATGGAAGTTTGAACTGACAATATTTTTAGGGTAATATTTGGTTTACAAGCTTTTTATCGTATTTTTAGTTTTTAAATTCATCTAAGATGCTGAAAATCATTACTACTATAGCTCTTTTAATGAGCTTCTATGCAAATTCCCAAATTTGTACAATTGATTATTCCCAAACACAAACAGGAATTTATCCCGATACTTTGCCAACCGGAAATGTTGGCCTTCCATACAATACAGATATTACGTTTGTGATGCCTTTGGATACATTGGGTTACGATTTTACAAATTTTTATATTCTTTCTGTTTCTCTTCCAGTTGGTTTGAGTTGGGAATGCAACAATACTGCTAATAATTGCAATTATAATCCGCAGGTTAGTCAGCACGGATGCGCAAATATTAGTGGAACGCCGCTGTTGGCAGGAACCTACACCATAGATGTTACGGTTTTGGCGGATTTGACTGTAATTCAAGGATATCCTTTTACGTTTCAAGTATTTTTGGAAATTTTACCAAATAATGTAATTACCTCAAATAATGGTTTTACGATGGTTGGTGCAGCGGGGTGCTCGCCAATAACAGTTGATTTTACAAATAATAATCCCGGAGAATTAGCATATTGGTGGGACTTCGGAAATGGTAATATTTCTTCAATAGAAAATCCGGTTCCGCAAGTGTATAATGTTCCTGGAGATTATTTAGTGCAATACAAAGCATGGGATAATTTGGATACTGTGGATGTGTATACCTTCACAAATGTTACGATTAATAGCATGAGTAATTATGGTGGTGGTTTTCCTTCCTACGAAACGCCAGATGCATACTTTATTTTAAAGGAGAATAATGTCAATATTTACCAATCCAATATAATGGGCGATCAAAGTCCACCGGTAAACTGGTCTACAAGCATAATTCTTAATCCTTTGTTTACGTATGTCATCGAAATTTGGGATGCGGATGATAGTTTTGGGGAAATCTTACTTGGAGCGGATGACTTAATGGGAAGCCACACGTTAAATATCACGGGTTGCAATGGCTGTGGCGCAGGAACATCTAATATCAACTACGCTATCAATCACCAGATTATTTACCCAAATCCTATTGTGATTTCTGAAGATACCATTCACGTATACGGCTATCCAACAACTCCAATTATTCAATATAATTCAACAACTCATATTCTAAATACAGTAGATTTGGGTTTCAATTACCAATGGTATTTTAATGAAAGTCCTATAAGCGGAGCAACGGATGTCACGTATCAAGTTTCTCAAAGTGGTGTTTACCATGTGATTGCAATAAATGAAACTGGTTGCGTAAGTTTTTCAGATACGCTGACCGCTGTATACTGCAATCCTGCTATTTTGCCTACAATTACTATTCCTTCTGACGGTTTACTAGTGGCTTCAAACATTCCAAATGGTTATTCTATTCAATGGATTTTTAATGATTTCCCAATCAATGGTCAAACAAACGATTCAATATCGGCTTTGTTGTCCGGCGCATATACGGTAGAAATCATCGATACTTT
>CAIYXD010000375.1 GCA_903930085.1 uncultured Flavobacteriia bacterium | reverse complement strand
TCAAACATGGTAATAACATCTCCTGGAGCGTATGCGTTCATTCCAGGTCGATTATCTGTAGCAGGAACTAATGCAATTACATGCACTTTTAATTTTTGCATTGCTGCAAGGTAAATTGCTCCAACTACACAAGCTGCTCCTCCCATATCGCATTTCATGACGTCCATGGAACCCGGAGTTGGTTTCAAACTTAAACCGCCTGTATCGTAAACTACCCCTTTTCCAACCAAAACGATTGGTTTTTTGTTTGCCGGTTTCTCCGGTTTATATTCCACAATTGTAAACGTTGGCGGATCAATCGAACCTTTGTTTACCGCAATTAGACCACCCATTTTTAGGGATTCAATTTGCGTTTTTTCCAAAATCTGCACGGTAAATCCAGCCTCCGGAGCTAAAGCAGCGATATGTTCACTCAGTTGTGTAGCATTTAAATGCGAAACCGGCTCATTTACCCGATCTCTTGCCCAAAAAACTGCTTTCACAACGGCATTTAATTCGTCTATTTTTTTCTGAGGAACAGCTGTTGGGAAGAAAATTTCTTTCAATCCATGTCGCTTTTTTGCTGCGTCCTTGAAATATTCTATGAATTGGTAGGAAGAAAGTAAAATTCCTTCCGCTACCAAAAGTAGTTGTTCTGTTTCCCCGATAAACGCGAGGGAAGCGTTATCTTTTTTTAGGGATGCAAACAATGTTGCGCCTGCAACTCTCAATTCTTCTTTATTTTGGCCTTCCTTTACAAAGAAAACGAATCCTTTTTCAGATTTCAGAAAATCAAACTTGTCTTCTCCTTTTTGAAACTTCTTATGAAAAGAGACTACCTCATCCGGCAGGGATTTATCCAGCTTTGTTTTTTTGTCCGACACGATAACGATAGACGCATCTAGCGGTAATTCTGTATATGTTTTCAGATGAATCATACTGTTTTTTTTGTTTTAACAAAGGTAATGAAGTTCGGTGAATGAATTCAAAAATTGTTCAGCCGTTTTATTTGGCCGCGGTTAACAGTTTCTTCAATTTAGACGATTTGCGTGCGTAACTATTTCTCTTCTAAAATTTCCCCTTCTTCCGCCGTATCTCCCTCTTCAAAATCATTCATATTTACATCATAGAATTCTTTGTTCAAGGCCTTACCCATTTTATAATTTGTAATTACGATATCCAGCAAATTTTCGCGGTATTTAATTTCTTCTTCTAAATTTGGCAAATTCGGATTCAAACAAATATCTCCCAAATATTTCGTTTTGGAAAGATCACCACCTAGCCAACGCCCATCTCGTTTCCCCAAGACATACGTTCCCACTTGGTTTAATTTACCATACGGATCATAAAATTTCCAAACGCCGGATGGTAAACCATCTTTCATCTTTCCTTCATTTTGAATTACGCCATTATCGTAGTAATTCTTCACATAGCCATTCATACGGTCAATGGAATCGTTTCCTTGCCAGATGGTTCTCAATTGGCGAATTTCATAATGGTCTGTATGGGAACAATCGTACTTTTCGAATTTCTCGATAATATAACTCTCGCTCAATTTTTGTCCTTTTGCGTCG
>CAIYXD010000374.1 GCA_903930085.1 uncultured Flavobacteriia bacterium | reverse complement strand
GGAGGAGCTTCTTGTTCCAATTTATCGTCTCCAGATTATTACGGGCGTGTGTTTAGTTCTTGGGAACCAACTGGAAGTGATAATACGAATCAACTTAAAAACTGGTTAGACCCTTCTAATTCTGGCTCTGAATTCATCAATGGTTACGATCCATTTGGTGCGCCACCTCTTGCATTGGACGCTGGAATAACAAATCCAATTGGTGTAAGTGGAACAATTTGTTCTGGACAAGTTTCACCTCAAATTACAATTACAAATTCCGGAACAAATACGCTAACATCTGCAACGATAAACTATGGTTTTAATGGCGTAACGAACCAAACGTTCGCATGGAGCGGTGCATTAAGCCAATGGCAAACTGCACTCGTAACGCTTCCAACTTCCAATTTAACGAGTGGTACAAATACGTTTAACGCAATCGTGGTAAATCCAAATGGCGCAACAGATGAGAATTTATTGAACAATACCACTTCATCTACCTTTACTACGGTTGTAAATGGGAATATTGTTTCCCTGAATTTGAATTTAGATTGCTGGGGATCGGAAACATCCTGGGAATTATCCAATGCATCAAATGTGGTATTGTACACTGGAAGCGGCTATGCAAATGCCCAAAATCCAACGCCGATAGCACAAAGCTTTTGCTTGGATTACGGATGTTATAATTTCAAAATTATGGATTCGTACGGTGATGGCTTGAATGGTTCTAGTTGTACAAATGGTCCTGGAAGCTACCAGATCCTATTTACGGAAGCGGTAATTGCAGAATTAACAGAAGCACAAGCGGATTTTGGAACGACTAATACAACCAATTTTTGCTTAAACCTTGGTCTAAATGAAAACAGTAGTGCGGATGCCATTTCTGTTTATCCTAATCCAGCAGGGGAATATGTTACAATTTCTGCAAACGATTTGCTAATCGAAAAAATTGAGTTAGTGAATATTACAGGGCAGGTAATTTCTGCTGTTCAAGTAGCGTCTAAACAAATTAAAATGGATCTAAGTGCTACGTCTTCCGGAGTTTACTTCCTTAAGATATTCACAGAAAACAATAGCACAACAAAGCAATTGGTTGTGAAATAATAAAGTTGATTTCCGCTGTTGGCGTCCATTTCGATGGATTCCAACAGCGTTAAAATCGCAAATTAATAGCTGATAAATACGTTTTTCGGCTCCGTGAAAAAGCGCAATGCTTCCCAACCGCCTTCGCGACCAACACCTGAGCTTTTTACACCACCAAAGGGCGTTCTTAAATCGCGTACAAGCCAAGAATTTATCCACACAATACCGGATTGAATTTCATCCGCCATACGGTGCGCACGCTTCAAATCACTTGTCCATAACGTTGCTGCTAATCCATATTGCGTTGAATTTGCCATCATCAATACTTCTTCTTCTGTATCAAAAGGAGTAAGCGTTACAACTGGTCCGAAAATTTCTTCTTGGTTGGTGCGACAATCGTACGCGAGACCTTCAATTACGGTTGGACGCAAATAATAACCATCTTTAAATTCTCCTTCTAAAATCACGCGCTCTCCACCGGTTAAAATTGTTCCACCTTCTTGTTTTGCGAGTTCCACATAGGAAAGCACTTTTTCAAGGTGTGGGAGGGAAACCACCGCTCCTAAAACTGCCTTGGGATCTGTTGGATTAGAAACTACGGTTTTTGAAACTTTAGCAACAAATGCTTCTTTGAATTTCTCGTAAATTGGTCGCTCGATAAATATCCGTGAACCACATAAACAAATTTGTCCTTGGTTAGAAAAGGAAGAACGCAAGGTTGTGCGCAACATATCGTCAAAATCGCAATCCGCGAAGATGATATTTGGATTTTTCCCACCCAATTCTAAGGATAGTTTTTTAAACATTGGCGCAGCTGTTCGCGCAATATATTCTCCGGTTTGGGTTCCACCAGTGAAAGAAATCGCTTTTATTTTCGGATGCTTAACAATTGCATCTCCAACGCTTCC
>CAIYXD010000373.1 GCA_903930085.1 uncultured Flavobacteriia bacterium | reverse complement strand
TAACGATTGAAATTAGGAGAGAAACAATTCAATTTACTATCGGAAGCAATAAGAAAAGTGGCGAATACAAGGTGTTGCTTGAAGCGAACGACTATTTTGTTTTGGACTGCAAAATAAACGGCCAGACTGCTAACGAGAGGATAATGGTTTTTAAAAAGGGAGAGAAAATTACACGCGATGGCCTGTTTCCTCAGCCAAATGCAAAACTATTTAAAACAAATAATTAATAAGGAAGCCAAATTGTAAAAGTTGTTCCTTTTTCAAGGGTACTTTTAACATTGATTTTACCGCCATGTGCATCAATCAATAATTTTACATAAAACAATCCCAGTCCAAATCCTTTCACATTGTGAATGTTTCCAGTAGGAACTCGGTAAAATTTATCAAAAATCATTTTTAAATCTTCGCGTTTTATACCTATGCCATTGTCTGTGAATTCCAGTATCACGCCGTTTTTTTCATTTCTTGTTGCAACCTTAATTTCAGGCGTTTTGTCACAGTATTTTATCGCATTATCAAGCAAATTATATACAACATTGGTAATGTGCACCGGATCTGCAAAGATTGCAGCATTTTCAGCCGCTAAATCCAAATCAATTGAACCATCTTGCTCCAATTGATTGAACATGAAATTGTCTTTTGCATCCTTCAAAAGTGCATGTAAATCCATCCTCTCTTTTTGGAGAACCAAATGCTCATTATCCAATTTAGCAACGTTTAAAACCCGCTCCACCTGATTTTCAAGTCGTTTGTTTTCTTTGAATATAATTCCTGCATACCGCTTTAGTTTTTCAGGATCGTTCGATAAGTCACTGCGCAACAGCATTTCACTTGAAAGTCCAATTGTGGAAATTGGCGTTTTCAATTCATGTGTCATATTGTTGATGAAGTCTGTTTTTATTTCTGAAAGCCTTTTTTGCCGTAGAATGACATTTATGGAATACCCAAAAAACACGAGAACCAAAACGATAATTATTAGGACATAGATCCATGGCGACATCAGTTCTGTAGAGGCTTCCGCTGATTTTGAAATGGTATTTGGAAAGTAAACAGTGAAGTAATGCCCGTCCTTTTTCCAACTCAGTTTTTCGGAGGTAATACCAACTAATGTATCCGAAACTGGCGCATAAAGCGAATCAACGGTGTATTTTATAAAATTCCCGAATACAATGGAATCCGTGAAACAATCGTAGATGCCATACTGAAAATCCTGCCGAATGTCTTGGTTGTAGAATTCGCGTTTCAACAAGGTTTCCAAATAATACGGATGTAGTTCTTCGTTGATATCAACGGTGAAATAGTTGGTTCTAACCTGTTTTACAGCACCGTATAAGTCGGAACTATCTGCCTTTTGAGTGGAAATTTCTTCTAAAACGTTGCGGAGTGAAATGTGCACTTGTTCTGAAAAATGCTGCAAATTTAAACTGTCTTCTTTTTCTTGAATCGCAATATTGGTTTGCTGCATCACTAGTGTCTTGCGCATCCAAACCATTTGAACCACTAAAATACTGGC
>CAIYXD010000372.1 GCA_903930085.1 uncultured Flavobacteriia bacterium | reverse complement strand
TTGCTTCCAATATGTGGCGTAATCACTTGATCATAACCACCTTTTCGTTGCGCTTTTTTCAAGAAATTTTCCAATCTCTCGCGCAAAGCCGCACCTTTCGGAAGCCACAAAGGCAAACCTTGTCCAACGCGTTGGGAAAATGTAAACAATTCTAACTCTTTTCCAAGTCTTCTGTGATCGCGGCGTTTTGCTTCTTCAACTTTCTCTAAATATTCGGTTAATTCCGCTTGTTTTGGAAAGGTAATTCCGTAAATACGCGTTAATTGCTTATTCTTTTCGTCGCCTTTCCAATATGCTCCTGCTATAGAAGTTAATTTCACTGCTTTTATAAATCCAGTATCTGGAATATGCGGACCTCGGCAAAGATCCGTGAAATTTCCTTGTGTATAAAACGTAATCGTTCCATCTTCCAAACCTTCCAATAATTCTAATTTATACGGGTCGGCTTTATCCGTAAAATAAGCAATAGCGTCTGATTTTGAAATTTCCTGTCGCACAAATGAATTTCTCTCTTTCGCAAGTTCTTTCATTTTTTGCTCGATCTTTTCCAAGTCTTTTTCGGAGATGGAATACTCCATTAAATCAATATCGTAGTAGAAACCATTCGCAACGGGCGGACCTATTGCCAATTTGATTCCTGGGAAGTGAAATTCCAATGCTTCCGCCATAATGTGTGCGGAGGAATGCCACATGGTTGATTTTCCTTCTTTATCGTTCCAGGTGAGTAATTGCAAAGTACAATCGTTCAATAATGCGCGATTTGCGTCAATTACCTGCCCGTCCACTTTAGCGGCAAGTACATTTCGAGCAAGTCCTTCAGAAATACTTTTTGCGACATCCAAAGCGGTTGTTGCTTTCTCGTATTGCTTGATGGATCCATCCGGAAGTGTTACATTAATCATGTGTCAATAAAATTTTGCAAACAAAGATAGTTATTCGATTAAATTTAAAGCCTATAAAAACCGAATTAACAATGAATCTAGTATATAATTCTGTGGTTTTTTCATAAAATCACAAAAAAATGCTAATTTGCAGTGAATATGCATAACCAATCGACAACTAACTTTCCTTTTTATCGCCAACCTTTCGGGCTGTTGACAATCAGTCTTTTTATTGGGATTTTAATCGGGTTTGAATACAAAGAATCCAACAATCTGTTGCCTTTATTTGCACTTACCGTTCTTGCAAGCGCGCTTATTCTATCTATTCGAAATTCATTCAATAATGGGAAATTGCTTCTAATCACGGCTTTAATTTTCTTATTAATCGGTATGTTTCATGTTCAAAACAAAATACATGTTGGAAATGAATTTGGAATAGACAATGTTTATCAAAAAGGCGATGTTGTGCTTGTACGGTTAACAGAAGTAGGTCCGTCAGACAAAGAATGGAAAAAAATGACGGGCGAAATAAAGCGCATTTATAAAAACGAAACTTCTTTTCGTGTGGATGAATCTATTTTATTGTTCATTCAAGGAATAAATTCAAACCATAAAAAGGGCGATGAACTTCTCGTTTCTTCGGAATTAAGTCCGATAAAAAACACTGGAAACCCAGGCGAATTCGATGCCGCAAACTATTGGAATAAAAAAGGATTCAATTATCTTTCCTTCGTTGGCGAGGAAAATTACCGCGTTTTGCGCCATTACAAGCAGAATTGGCTGGAAAATAGCCTAAGCGTTTTACAAACCTATCTCAGTAAGTCGTTGGAAAATAATTTGCGGGGAAATGAATTGGCAATTGCACAAGCGTTGATATTAGGTGACAAATCTTTGTTAGCTGCTGAAACAAGAAATAGTTTTTCGAACACTGGCGCGATGCATGTTTTGGCTGTTTCGGGCTTACACATCGGACTGATTATGCAATTATTGTTGGTTGTTTTAAGTCAATTCTCCTCCTTCCTTTCCAAAAAATATGCTGTTTTTATCGTAGTTGTCATTCTTTGGATTTATGCTATTGTGACAGGACTTTCACCCTCTGTGATTCGCGCTGTTTTTATGTTTTCAGTCTTGTTTATTTCTCA
>CAIYXD010000371.1 GCA_903930085.1 uncultured Flavobacteriia bacterium | reverse complement strand
CACGATTTCCAGCACCGATTTAATTCGAAGAAGGTGGTTGGACAATGATTTTTATGGCGCAATTTTATCCCTAAATTATACCAATTTAAAGAATTTCTCAGTTGTTGGTGGCGGTGGTATAAACCAATATCTTGGCGGACATTTTGGAGAAATTATTTGGGCGCGTTCCGCCTCTCAAAGTGAAATAGGACAGCGATATTACGACAATAACGCCAAAAAAATGGAAGCAAGTGCGTATGTAAAAGCAAATTACTCTTGGGGAAAACTAAACATTTTTGGAGATGTACAAGTTCGCCATTTGAACTATTCGTATGACGGCGTAGACGAAGCCTTCACTATTTTGGTGCCTTTGCAGGAATCCGTTCAGTTTACATTTTTCAATCCAAAAGCAGGTTTAATGTACAACTTCAATCAAAAAAACAATGTGTATGCGTCGTTTAGTGTTGCCAATCGCGAGCCCGTTCGTTCGGATTTTATTCAAAGTAGCGCAGCGAGTAGACCAAAACACGAAACATTGCACAATATAGAAGCCGGATATCGTTTTCGGACAAGTAAACTGTTTGTCAATGCCAATTACTATTGGATGAATTACACCAATCAATTGATTTTAACAGGAGAAATAAACGATGTTGGCGCTTACAATCGGACGAATGTTGCAAAAAGCTATCGCATGGGAGTTGAATTGGAAGCAGGATACATGGTTCTAAAAAACCTTAGTATTACTGGAAATCTTACGTTAAGCGCGAACAAGATTGCCGCATTTACGGAATATGTGGACAATTACGACAACTACGATGCCAATGGAAACATGATTCAAGACGTAATTCAGCATTCCAATACGGATATTGCCTTCTCCCCTAACACCATTGCAGCAGTTGGAATTTCGTATGAACCAATCAAGCGTTTAGAGTTGAATGTACTTTCCAAGTTCGTTGGTAAACAATTTTTGGACAACACTTCTACTGCCGAAAGAACACTAGACGCTTACTATATTACGAATCTTACCATCCAATATTCTTTACCAAATTGGGGATTAAAGGAAATAAAAATTGGTGTTTTAGCAAATAACATCTTCAACCATTTGTATGAAAACAATGGGTATACTTTTGGATATGTTTCAGGCGGAAAACGCATCACAGAGAACTATTATTATCCACAAGCAGGAAGCAACTTTTTGCTACGACTTACTTTAAAAATGTAAAAAAGCGGTTTACAGATTAAAGAGGGTCTTCGAGGGGATCCTCTTTTTTTTGAATTAGAACGTTGGAATTAGAGTTTTAATTGGATTCTCTAAATGAGGATTAGATGTATATACTGTAATGAAACGCAAAAAATACTTTCTCTCAAAGATTAAAAATCCTTCCGGCGCAGTTTCTTGATTTCTGCTTTCATTTTTTTTGTTAAAAGGCGTTTTTCTTTCACACGGCGCGGTACTTTGGAAGGCTTGCGTTTTTTTTGAACAACAAAACAGGCTTGGATCAGTTCTTGAAATTTCTCCAGCGCTACTTTTTTATTCCGCAATTGGCTGCGTTCGGATTGAGAAATCACCTGCAGAATTCCATCCGAAGTTAAACGGGAAGCAAGTTTTTCAGAGACAAGCGCCTTTTCTTCGTCCGTTAGTGCCTTAGATTCCAACACATCAAAATCCAATTCCACTTTTGTAGAAACTTTATTGACGTGTTGGCCACCACTTCCGCCGCTACGACTCGTTTTGAAGCTTACTTCCGCAAGAAGGTTTTCCATGTTTGGTGCCATCTTTCAAAAATACGAAGGAATTTTTCAAGTTGTTATTTTTTTTGTTTAGCGCACGATTTTAATTTAACTTTGTTAGAAATAAATTCATCCCATGAAAAAACGAATCATACTATCCGCTTTTTTATTTGCAGGTTATACATCCGTAAATGCACAAAAAGTTTATTCAGTAGATGCAGAATACAAAGCAGACGTGAAAGTATTTGTTGTTAATGCGGAATACAAAGCCGATCTGTTGGTTTATAAAGTGGCTGCAGAATATAAAGCTGGTGACAACGATGGAAAATGGTTTTTTACAGACGCTGAATACAAAGCCAAAAAGAAAATTTATTTCGTTGATGCAGAATATAAAGCGGACTTGAAAATATTTTTTGTAGATGCAGAATACAAAGCACTTTGGAAAAATAGTGGAAAGAAAGCGGAAATGTATTAAGCGCGACTCCTTAAAACGGTTGTTTATTTCTTTTTTCTGTCTGATATTCTTAACGAATTCCTTTCATTCACAAGTTACCTCCCTGGATGAAAAAGCCATTGAAAACAGTATTGATAAAGGAATCCACTATCTTCAATCGGTGCAATACCAAAATACAGATTCGCTAAAATTTCACTTTCGCGGAGAATGGCTTGCCACCATGGAATTGGAAAACAATTTTCTTTTATTGGGAGGAAAGGCAAAAAAACACGAAGATTCGAATTGTTTTACTGTTGGTACAATCTACAATACCTTGGCACGCGTCTATTTAATCGATTCTAGCAGAAATGAAATTCTAGAAATGCTGGATCTATCTTTTCCGCGCATCACTTCCTATAAAATAAACAAACACTATAATTTCTGGAATTTACTGCCGCCGCAGATGCAACTCAATACGTTCAGACCGGCGAATGCACAGAAACACGTACGCAGACCAACCCATTTTCCGCTAACCAATAGATTCATCAACAAAGCAGCGAATATTATGGATGATGCAGACGATACTTCCATTGGTTATACTGCAGAATATTACAATTCTATTATACATCCAAGCGATTCTACACTTTTAAAATCCGAGGAAATTGCTCCGATTTTTGATCGCTATCGGGATTTGCAGCGCACTAATCGACATTGGTACAACCATTCCAGAGGTTTTGATAAAAATACTGGAGCATTTTTAACTTGGTTTGGGGAAGAATACCAATTTAAAAACTGGAATATCTTTAAAGACATGTTCCACAATCTCTTTCATTTTTTGCCATTTACCCAAGCTTTTCCATATTTGGAGAAGCCATACATGCCATTTGGTAGCAATGATCTGGATGCGGTTGTAAATGCAAATATTCTGCAATTACTTTCGCTAGTGGATGAAAAAAGCAAAGGCTCGAAATCAAGTATCGCCTATATCGAAGGCAAAGTTCTCCAGCAGAAATTCGATTTTGCAGCTGCTTATTATCCGAACCGCTATTCTCTAGGATATGCCGTTTCGCAAGCGTATACAAGTGGGGAAAAAGGACTGCAAAAAAGCGTAGATGCCTGTGGGCAATTCATCCGGGAAAATCAAAAATCAGACGGTTCCTGGAATTCCAGAAAATCGATAAACGATAGCGATTGCATTCAATCAACCGTCTATGCGGTGAGTACATTGCTGCAAAGCGACATAGAAAGCGTAAAACTACACCAATGTGAAATTGAACGGGGAATTCATTTTCTACTTTCCAATGCCATAATTGAGAACGACCAAATTCACTGGGAAGGTGGCGTATTTTTTTCTGGCGGAACCGTCGTTCGAAAATCCTTGTTTTGGAAATCAGACGCGCTAACAACGGCAATGATTGTTGAATTGTTAGTAAATTGGCAAAAAATTGAATTTTCAAAAACCAACCGGAACAGTAACAATGATTAGCTTGGAAAGCCCTTATAAATCGCTGAGACT
>CAIYXD010000370.1 GCA_903930085.1 uncultured Flavobacteriia bacterium | reverse complement strand
GTGGCCAAGTAAATCTTGAATATACCTTAAGTCGGTGCCATTTTCCAATAAATGGGTGGCGTAACTATGTCTTAACCAATGAAGCGTTACAGGTTTTTCAATCCGCGCCTTAAATAAGGACTGCTTTAAAACATTTTCTAGACTTTTTTCACTGTATTTGCCTCCACTTTGACCTTCAAAAAGGAATTCTTTGGGATTATAACTTTTGTAATAGTCACGAAGTAGCGCTAAAATTTTCGTCGATAAAGGTACAATTCGGTCTTTTTTACCTTTTGCCATTCTGATTATTACGACCATCCGTTTTGAATCGACATCAAATTTTGTAAGACTCAATAATTCACTCCTTCTCAATCCACAGGCATAAATCATCGCCAACATTGCTCGGTGTTTTAAATTGAATGGAGCGCCTAGTATTGCTTTCACTTCCTCTTTACTCAACACGTTTGGCAATACTTTCTCCCTTCTAGGGCGATGAATCAACTCCACATCTATTTTTTTGTGTTGAATCGCAGTGTAATACAAC
Source organism: uncultured Flavobacteriia bacterium (assembly GCA_903930085.1). Classification (GTDB taxonomy): domain Bacteria; phylum Bacteroidota; class Bacteroidia; order Flavobacteriales_D; family Crocinitomicaceae; genus M0103. The sequence continues at coordinate 1,339 of CAIYXD010000370.1, read as the reverse complement.
TTCACTGCATTCACAACTTGATTCTGGAAGGAAGCCGAAAAGTTGTTCTTCAAAATATAATTGTTATTAAAAGCGATGAGGTCATCATTCGAAATGTACGCAATTTCTTTTGCTGAAAAATATCGAAAAAAAGTAGCCAACGAATCAGAATAAACCTTAATCGTGTTTGGGCTGTAACGCTTCGATTGCAAATAGTCTTTGAAACGCTCAATTTCGCGCGAGTGTTTTATGCCCAAAGGTTCCAAAAAATCACAAGGACGCAAATGCGCCTTTTTATATTCCACACTTTCTAAACGCTTTTCCAGAAATTCAAATTGTGCCAGCCCATCAAAATGAGAATATAAGTGTTCTAGAGGTATTTCTTTTTCATCAAATACCCACGATTTTTCAGAAGGATCCCAATGGGTATGCCTTAGAAGACGAAAATGAAAATAAAGTTTACGGTCAAAAGGAAAACATGCGTAATAAAACGTGTTTAGACCAATTTCTTGCCGGTTTAATGTAATGGTTGGAAGCATAAAAGTTCAATTTTACCCTTAATATAAGAAAAAAGGAGATAAAAAAAACTAAAATTCACGCGTATTTCAGTAAGAAAGTTTGTTGTATTTAAAATCACTTGTGTTCGATAAAAACGTTATAATTTTCTAGAAAACCTTATAAATTCTAGGTTCATGGTAGATGGTCAGCGATAGTGTCTTAGTTATATAGATAGGCCCTTTCCACGCTCAAAAAATTGAAACTTTAAGAAAAGACTTAAAGGCTTCGTAGAATCGGGGTCTCGATTGGCAAAGTGAGGGAGAAGAAAATTTAGAGGCGGAACCGATACCGAAAAGCGCTTGACGTTTGTGCGCCAGAGCGTACACTCTTTTCGAGTAGCGGTCGCTGAGAGATTTTCGCCGAACGGCTTCAATCGAGACTTGATTTTTTCGTTCTTTTGTATCAAGACAAAAGGACAAAGAAAATAAAGTCCGATTTTTATCGGATAATATTGATTTAAAATAAAACAGGGGAAAATAACTGCTTATTTCCCCCTCGTATCAAAACCTCTTAATTCGCTTAGTGCACAGCAGCAATCGCAGCGTCATAGTTCGGCTCATCTGCAATTTCACCTACCAATTCGGCATGTTTTACAATTCCGTTGGCATCAATTACCACAACCGCTCTAGCATGCAACGCCTGCAAAGGCCCATTCGCCATTTCTATTCCGTATGTTTTTCCAAAAGTTCCTGCCGCAAAATCGGAAGCGTTTACAACATGTTCAATTCCCTCTGCGCCACAAAAACGTTTCTGTGCAAAAGGTAAATCGCGGGAAACACACACCACTTTTGTGTTCTCCATC
>CAIYXD010000369.1 GCA_903930085.1 uncultured Flavobacteriia bacterium | reverse complement strand
TGTCCGCCAAGATATTGGTTTATACCACCGCCACCAACAACTGAGAAATTCTTTAAATTGGTATAATTTAGGGATAAAATTGCGCCATAAAAATCATTGTCCAACCACCTTCTTCGAATTAAATCGGTGCTGGAAATCGTGTCTCCACCAATGGTAAGTGGTGTTAAGCCATATGTGGAAAAATTCTGGTCTTTTTTGTATTGTTCATAATAGCCGCGACCTTTGGTATAATGTCCAGCAAGATTTAACGACAGTTTCTGGTTAAATGTATGCGTAAAATGCAACTGGTAATGGTCTTGTTTGTAATTATCTTCTTCGTTTTTATAAGAATAGTAATTGTACGTTCTCGGCTTGGAATTAAATAAATTAACAGAATCCTCCTCGGTTTGGTAAGTCCCTCCTGGGTAATAATTAGCGTAGAAGTGATTCAGTAAATCTTCCGAAGTACCTTTCAATTTTGCTTCAGGAATTCCATTCCACGCTTGATACGTAACTTCTTTCCCACTAAAAACGGTTGCTTTTAACAGGGATTTTTTTCCAACCCACGCGCCAGATAAATAGTAGGATTTTAAGTTGGATGCTGCGCGATCAATATATCCGTCCGATTGAATTTGGGATAAACGAGCATCTACCACAAACTTTTTGTTTAGTAAACCTGTTCCAACTTTCACCGTATTTCGGAATGTTGAAAAGGAACCAACGGAATTGTCAAGCTCTGCATAAGCCAACTTTTCAATGTTATCGGTTTTTATATTGATGCTTGATCCAAATGCGGCTGCACCATTGGATGAGGTTCCAACTCCTCGCTGTACTTGGATATTATCTGTCGAAGACGCGAAATCGGGCATGTTTACCCAAAAAACGCCGTGCGATTCTGAATCGTTTAGTGGAATACCATTCACCGTTACATTTGTCCGGGTTGGATCTACGCCACGAATTCGAATGCCTGTGTAACCGACACCACCGCCTGCATCCGAAGTGACAACGGTGGATGGAGTGGACTCCAACAAATATGGCAAATCTTGTCCGAAATTAGCAGATTCAATTTGTTTTGTGCTCAAATTGGTGTAAGTCGTCGGTGTTTTTTCATTTGCCCGAACCGCGTAAACCTGCATCTCTTCAATCATCAACGCAGATGGAAGCAGTACAAAGTTTTGGTCTTTTGCCAAGTTGGAAATCGTAACGCTTGCGGTTTGGGTTTCATAGCCTACTAAACTTGCTTTCAAGACATACGTTGCTTTTTTTAAGTCTCTAAATACGTAATTTCCATCGGAATCTGTAAACGTTCCGGAATAGGTGTTTTCCAGCTGAACTTTTACGCCTTTTAAAGCTGTACCGCTTGGATCTTTGATGCTTCCTTGAATGGAATGCTGTGAAAATGCACTGAAGGATGTTGCCAGTGCGAACAACGTAAAAATGTGTGAAATTCTTGTTTTCATTTTAAATAAAATTTAACAAGAACAAGGGGCTAATTCTCTGAATATGAATAATTAGCAATTAATAAATGATGTTATCATCTTCCCTACGCAGGCATTATCCTGACAGGTTCAATGGGTATAATCTCAGCCTTTCTTGCGATTGGCACCCCTTAGAGATGGCACAAATGTAGGACGTATTTTTACATTTTATCGATAAATTTT
>CAIYXD010000368.1 GCA_903930085.1 uncultured Flavobacteriia bacterium | reverse complement strand
TTTCACGTGCTATTGTGCAGTATTTACGTTCCAAGAAAACTGTTGCGAGCTTTCCCATTGATGCATTCACGGAACTAAGCGGCAAAGGGATTTCTGGCATTGTTAATTCGTTCGCCATTCGAATTGGAAATGCAGAATTTACGCATCAAAAAAGATTGGATGCAAATGAAACTTCAACGTTTGTTTTTATCCAAAATGGAGAAGATATCACCAAAGGAAGGTTTGTTTTCACTTCTGAATTACGCGACGGAATATCCGTTTTACTGCGTAATTTATCCAAGTACAAGCTGCACGTATTATCTGGTGATCGCGATAAAGACAAAGTACTATTGGAACAGATTTTCCCGAAAAATAGTACGCTTTTATTTGAGCAAACACCAAAAGATAAATTGGACTACATCGATGGATTAAAGAAAACAGGCAAGCATGTTTTGATGGTTGGAGATGGTTTAAATGATGCTGGTGCTTTGGGCATAGCGGATGTCGGAATCGCAGTTTCAGAAGATGTTTTTCGTTTTACGCCATCCTCCGATGCAATTATTGAAGCAGCAAAACTCTGGCAACTCGATAAATTACTCCTGCTTTCCAACTTTTCAAAAACCGTATTGAAAGTATGCCTAGCATTTTCCGTGGCATATAATATCATTGGTTTAAGCTTTGCTATTTCTGGAAATCTTACGCCTTTAATCGCTGCAATCTTAATGCCGATAAGTTCCATTACGGTAGTTTTTATTAGTACTTTTTTAGTCCATTTAAAAAAATAGACTCCCAACCCAAAAAAGTTATTTAGTGTTAAAAAAACATGATAGAAATCAGCTTTTTTACCTTGCTGTTATCATAATTTGCTTGTGACAAACTCATGACATTTGTACTATGGGAATGATCTACATTATGCTCGTCGTTAGTTTAGTAATTGCTCTGTTTTTTTTGGTTTCCTTTTTTTGGGCGACAAAATCCGGACAGTTTGACGACGACTATACGCCATCTGTGCGCATTCTCTTTGACGACGAATCAACTCAAAATTCAAATAATCAAGCAGAAAATAAACAAATAGATGGAAATTCAGAAGTTTAGTTACGACAATAAAATCGTAAAGTATTTCGCTTACGCAACCGTAATTTGGGGAATAGTAGGTATGACAGTGGGATTAATTGCTGCCTTGCAATTAGCATTTCCAGAATTTTTTAATGATTACCTGGGATTTAGCTTTTTATCTTTTGGTAGAATTAGACCACTGCACACGAATGCAGTGATTTTCGCATTCGTAGGAAACGGAATCTTTATGGGAGTCCATTATTCCTTACAACGCTTATTAAAAGCAAGAATGTGGAGTGATAAATTGAGTTACATTAATTTCTGGGGATGGCAGTTTATCATCGTTTGTGCAGTTGCAACACTTCCTTTCGGTATTACTTCTTCCAAAGAATATGCGGAATTGGAATGGTGGATAGACATCCTGATTGCAGGAGTTTGGGTTGTTTGGGGCTGGAACATGTTTGCTACAATTCTTGCTAGACGCGTAAAACATTTGTATGTCGCAATCTGGTTTTACATCGCAACATTTGTAACTGTTGCAATTTTACACATTTTCAACTCGTTTGAATTACCTGTTTCTTTCTTTAAAAGTTACTCTTGGTATGCTGGCGTGCAAGATGCATTAGTGCAATGGTGGTATGGTCACAATGCTGTTGCATTCTTTTTAACCACTCCTTATTTGGGTTTAATGTATTACTTCGTTCCAAAAGCTGCGCAGCGTCCGGTTTATTCATATCGTTTGTCAATCATTCACTTTTGGGCATTAATTTTTATTTATATCTGGGCTGGACCTCACCATTTATTGTACACTTCGCTGCCAGATTGGGCCCAAAGTTTAGGCGTTGTTTTTTCAATAATGTTGATTGCACCATCTTGGGGCGGAATGCTAAATGGACTTTTAACCATGCGAGGCGCTTGGGATAGAGTGCGCGATAATGTATTATTGAAATTCATGGTTGTAGCATTAACCTGTTATGGTATGGCAACTTTCGAAGGACCTTTGTTATCCTTGAAAAATGTAAACATGATTTCGCACTTTACCGATTGGACAATTGC
>CAIYXD010000367.1 GCA_903930085.1 uncultured Flavobacteriia bacterium | reverse complement strand
TGGCTGTTTTAAAACGATACGCCGAGAAACGATGGAATTTTGAAGTAACTCGACAATTATAGGTTCTTTAAAATTGGAAAGATCTAGAATTATTGCGCCATAATCTTTTGCTAAGGAAAATTTCAAGTTTGCTTTCAAGGCATCACTTTTTTCACCTTGTACCGTTGTAATTGCGCCAGGTTTAAAGGTAATATCCAGTTGTTTGAGTGTATCTCTATTTAGTTCCAAAAACAAGGTGTTTTGCGAAATTTTCGTTTTAAAAGGAATAAAAAGAGTGCTATCTCGCGGGTTTTTTACTTCAATTTTTGAGGAATCAACCCCGGAAATGAAATCATTGCAATGAAAAGAAACTACTTCACTCGGCGCAATCATCGCATTGAAAAGGGGCTTTAACTGAATTTTAGCGATTTTTTCTTTTTCTGTAACACGCAAAGAAAGCGTGTCCGATCGATCCTGCGTATTTACGTTAATTTGAAAATCAGAAACTTCTTTTTCTTGTGTGAAAAGTTGCACGCTATCCGAAGAAATAGTTCGAATAAATTCCTTTTCCACAAGTTTGTTTTGAATAAAAAAAGTAGCGTTTTCGATTGGAAAATTCGCACCAAGTAAAATACTTCCCGGCGCAGAATACCGAACACTTCTAATCTTTTTCGCTTCTTTTGGTTTAAAAATGCGAATAGGAACACTATCCGATATAGAATTCACCAACTGAATTTCTTTTGTTTTAAACCCTACACTTTCTGAATTCTGAATTCGAAGATCCTTATTTTGATCTAAAAAGGCTTTCACAAAATACGTCCCAGTTTTTAAAAAGGAAAACGTTGCTAAACCGGAAAGATCGGTATTGGCAAAATAATATGGTTTTAAGGAGTCTTTGTGCGTAAACAGTCCAATAGTAGCATTGGCAATGGCTTGGTTTGTCCAGGCATCCACTGCGCGAACCGAATATTGAAGAGAATCCAACGTTTCTCCAGTTGAAAAAACATAGTACATCAAAGAGTCGTTATTTTCTGAAAGATCTTTGACTGTTCGGTTCAAATAAATTACATAAGTGGTATTTTCTTCCAGCGTTTCTTCCCAAGATATTTCCACTGTTTTTTTTGTTAAAGTAGTTTTAGGTGTTGCATGGTTTGGAATAAAAATCACAGTTTGCTGCGGATTATTTAGTTGCACGTATTCGTCAAACGTAATTTTAACACTTTTTCCTTTAAAATTTATGCTTTCATTTCCTGGAATTGTTTTTCCTGCAACTGGTATTGGCGCAACTTCATCCTTCTCACCTCCGGAAATTTCTCCTACTTGCGCGCACGAAAGCAACATTAAAAAAGGAAGACATCCGATTATATTCTTTCTGAAAGCCATATACAAAGGTCATTTAAATATTTGGAATCTACGGAATCAAATGCTGAAATAGTGGTGCTATCGACATCCAAAACACCAATTACTATTCCTTGTTGAAGGATCGGAACAACAATTTCACTTTTGGATAAAGCGCTACAGGCAATGTGACCTTCGAATTGTTCGACATCTTCCACACTAATTGTTTCGCCTAGCTCCCAAGATTTTCCACAAACGCCCTTTCCTTTCTGGATTCTGGTACAGGCAACTGGACCTTGAAATGGAGCAAGCACAAGTTCATCGTTTTTAACCAGGTAAAAACCAACCCAGAAAAAATCAAACGCTTCTTTTAAAGCCGCACACGTATTCGCCAAATTTGCAATAGTATCTGTTTCCTCTCCGACAAGCGCTTTGATTTGAGGAAGTAATCCTTGATAAATTTCTTCTTTTGTGCCGACTACTTTGATTAAATCTTCTGCCATTGTAAAAATTGTTCCTAACAAAATTGCCTTTTTTATATGGATTCTGCAATTATTTAGTTATCTTCAATTAACAAACCTAAATTATGTTAGAAAAAATCGCCCTAGAAAAAGTACTGTTTCTCGATATAGAAACCGTCCCACAAACCTATCAGTTTCCAGATTTGGAAGAACCAGCAAAGCACTTGTTTGAGATGAAAACCCGTTTTATGCAAAATGATGAAAAATCATTTGAGCAGTTGTATAACGAGCGCGGTGGAATTTATGCTGAATTTGGTAAAATCGTATGTATTTCTGTCGGTTTTGTCCGCGAGACTTCTACTGGTCGTCAAATTCGAATGAGATCGTATTACCACGATGACGAAGAAACTTTATTAAAGCAATTTAAAGGTTTGTTAGAAGAACATTACAACACGCCGTACCATATTTTATGCGGCCATAATGCCAAAGAATTTGATTTTCCGTATATCTGCCGTCGGATGCTGATTCACGGCATTAAATTGCCCGCTATTTTGGATATTGCAGGAAAGAAACCGTGGGAAATTAGCCATTTGGACACCTTGGAATTATGGAAGTTTGGCGATTATAAAGCATTTACTTCGTTGGCTTTGTTGTGTCATGTATTTAAGATTCCAACACCAAAGGATGATATTTCCGGCGCAGATGTTGCTCGTGTGTACTACGAAGAAAACGATTTGGAACGTATAAAAGTTTACTGTGAAAAAGATGTTTTGGCCTTAATTCAATTGTTTCTTCGAATGCGTGGGGATCAATTAGTGGAGGAAAGCGAAGTGCAATTTTCCTGAGTGAATAAAAAAAGATAAAAAAAAGAGGCTACTTGAAAAAGTCAGCCTCTTTAATAAATAAAGATTTTTATTAAGGTATTTATTGAATGAAAACGGTTTCTTGTGATGTTACTTCTTGTTCAATTTTAATAATTCCCTGACCATCTTCGCCATCTTTTGACGCTTCAATATTTAGAACGGCAACTCCTGCTTGTCCCAACTGGTAAACATCATTGAAATTAAAACGTGCTTCCCCAACAAGGTTGGTTACTGTTGTATCGTACAAAGCAACATTTGCAGGCTGTCCAGTTGTAGATTGACCATAAAGCACAACTTGAGCTCCTGAAACTAAATCATTCGCTGCATCACGAACATATATTATAGCGATTGTGTCTTTTTTCTCACGGCAACCAGAAGAAAAACCAATTCCCATTAGCGCAACGAAAGTAACTAGTAGTGATTTTTTAAATAGTGTATTCATAGTACAATTAATTAGGTAAATAAACTGTTTCTACAGTTGTAATGTGGGCACGACAGCGAACGTATGCTTGTGCTTGCTTTGGATCTTGCTTTACGAGAACATCAAAATAAGCAACGGTGTTTTCTTCTCCTGCAGCAGTAAAATAGTCATCCAAACTGAAAGCGGCAAATCCAGAAGAGTTTGTCACCAATGTATCAACATATGGAAGGGTTGCTGGCGTTGAGTTTACATCACCAATAATAATTACTTTTGCATCTTTAACTAATTCATTGCTTGCAGAGCGCACAAAAATTTTAAGTACAGACGGATCATCGTTTTTACATCCCGTAAAAAGAGCGAATGCTACTAAAAACAAAAAAGATGTAAAACTTACTTTTTTAAATTTATTCATATAACTAATTCAAATAATTTATTCAAACTTGATGCCCAAAGATAAACTAATTTTAAATTAATCCGACAACATTGTTCTTCTTAATTTCTTACCTTCGTGCAGCAATGCAGTGTAGGATAGTTTAAACAATAAAAGGCACAAAAAAGTTACACTTTCATTGCATTTTACTGAAGGAATATTAAAAATAACGGTTTACAAAAAGTAAAATCGAACATTATGAAGTCAAAAATAGACGCTATACTGGCCGAAATAGAGTCCTTTAACATTAAGGATTTAAAGTCATTGGAAGAATATAGGATCCATTTTTTAGGATCAAAAGGAATAGTCAAAAACATGTTTGGGGAATTGAAAACCGTTCCCGGAGAGCAAAAAAGAGAGGTCGGCCAGCTATTAAATAACCTACGAATAGTAGCAGAGGATAAATTAAATTCTGCAAAGGAAACGTTGGAATCTTCCGCAAGCGATGCTGAAAAAATAGACCTTTCTCGTCCCGGTGATGTGGATGAAATTGGCGCACACCATCCGCTTTCTTTGGTTAGGAGAGAAATAATTGATATTTTCAACAGAATTGGGTATACCGTTTCGGAAGGTCCTGAAATAGAGGACGATTGGCATAATTTTTCTGCTTTGAATTTTCCACCAGAACATCCTGCTCGCGACATGCAAGATACTTTTTTCATTGAAAAAGGAGAGAAAGAAATTGCGCTGCGCACACACACAAGTTCTGTTCAAGTTCGGGTAATGGAAAATTCCAAACCCCCAATCCGCACAATTTCCCCTGGTCGCGTGTATAGAAATGAAGCAATTTCTGCCAGAGCGCACTGTTTTTTCCACCAAGTGGAAGGTTTATATATTGATAAAAATGTTTCCTTCGCGGATCTAAAGCAAACGCTGTTGTATTTTGCCAAAGAATTATTTGGTGAAAAAGCACAAATACGATTACGCCCTTCCTATTTTCCTTTTACCGAACCAAGTGCAGAAGTAGATGTGTCGTGTACAATTTGTAATGCAAAAGGCTGTAACGTCTGCAAAAACTCAGGATGGTTGGAGATTCTTGGTTGCGGAATGGTAGACCCAAGCGTTTTGGAAGCATGTGGAATTGATTCAAAGGAATATTCAGGTTTTGCTTTTGGAATGGGAGTTGAGCGCATTGCTCAGTTGAAATACAAGGTAAATGATTTACGTTTGTATTCAGAGAATGATGTGCGCTTTTTAAAACAGTTTACAGCAGGATTTTAATTAATAACAAAAAATAAAATGGGATTATTTAGCTCCAAACCAAAAAGTGTTTTCCCTTGGATACACATTACAACGGAAGAGCAATTGTTTGAGGCGTGGGATAACAACTCGGGAAACACGCAGCTTTTTTTTAAACATAGCACGCGATGCAGTATTTCTTCCATGGCGCTTTCTCGCTTTGAAGAAAAATGGGACAAGGATGAAAAGCGGTGTAAGGCCTATTTTATTGATTTAATTGCCTATCGATCTGTTTCCAATCTACTAGAAAAAATAAGTGGTGTTGTGCATCAATCGCCACAAGTAATTGTAGAACAAAATAAAGAAGTTATTTATTCTGCTACCCACTCTGAAATTGATGCGCATTACATTCAGAAATTATTACCAACGGAAAAAGCATGAAAAAATACCTACTGATTACTGTAATTTTAGCGCTAATTGTCGCAATGGTAATTGTTCCTTTGCTTTCGAAAAAACAAGATGTACCTGCTGAAGAAAAAATATCAGCAACATTTGGATTCAAAGATAATCTTGCAACAAAGTGGGACGAAACAATTGAGTTGACGATAAATATAAACCAGGAGGACGTTGTAAAACTAGAACTGATTTATAACGATAGTGTTTTTCAAACGTGGAAAAATCCTAACGGAAATATTACCACCAAATTTAACGCAGGATTTTATGGACTCGGCACGCGCACGCTGCAGTTGCTTTCAACGCTTAAGGACGGCACAACCAGTTTGGATAGTCGAATGGTGCGTGTTTTGTCAGATGTTGTTCCAGAATTATGGATTGCGACAATTTTAAATAGTTACCCGCATAATCCAACTAGTTTCACACAAGGGTTAGAATTCAACGACAATATTTTGTTTGAAGGAACGGGTCAAAAAGGGCAAAGTATCGTTGCGCAGGTAAATTTGAATACCGGAGAACAAACGAAGAAGATTGGTTTGGATGGAAATTATTTTGGAGAAGGAATAACGATTTTAGGCAGTAAGTTATACCAACTTACGTGGGAGGAACAAAAGTGTTTTGTGTACGATAAAAAAACGCTGCAATTGGAAAAAGATATTCCATACATCGGAGAAGGCTGGGGATTGTGTAACGATGGCGTTTCTTTGATTATGTCGAATGGAACAGAGCGGCTAACGTTCCGAAATCCTGTAACGTTTGAGATAGAACGCACCATTGATGTTTATTCTCATTTGGGTCCTGTTGCCAATTTGAATGAACTTGAATATGCCGACGATTTAATTTACGCCAACATTTGGATGACGAATAAAGTCGCAGTAATTGATCCAAGAAACGGGAAAGTTTTGTCTGAAATTGATGCAACCAACCTAATACAAGCTGGGCGCGGAAGTGGAGATGTTTTGAACGGTATCGCTTACAATGCTAAAACGAACAAATGGTATATGACCGGAAAAAACTGGAGTAAACTGTTTGAAGTAAAATGGACTAAGCCAACCGTTTAAAAAAATCGTTTTTTTCTAACGTTAAATCTTACTGCTCGGAATTTGTTTCAAAGGTTGTAAACGGATTGAAGCGATCCATTGTATTGACTTCTTTCAATACACTATTTTCAACGCGCACCACCCGACCAGGAAATTTCTCCACCATTGTCATATCGTGCGTTGCCATTAAAACTGCTGTTTTTTCTTCTTGTGCGATTGCTAGTAAAAGCCGCATTATTTCTTGAGAAGTTTCCGGATCTAAATTTCCGGATGGTTCGTCTGCAAGAATCAATTCCGGTCTATTCAATAACGCTCTTGCAATAGAAACACGCTGTTGTTCTCCTCCGGAAAGTGCATGCGGCATGGCATTTATTTTTTGTTCTACACCAACCAATTGCAAAACGTCTTTCGCCCGTTTCAACATTAAATTAGTGTCTTTCCATCCCGTTGCTCCAAGCACAAACAGTAGGTTTTGAAGTACTGTTCGATCCAT
>CAIYXD010000366.1 GCA_903930085.1 uncultured Flavobacteriia bacterium | reverse complement strand
GTGTTAAAATATTGAAGTGTAAATATAGTAAAAGTCAAAAGAGTATTGCGGAAACTCTTTCTTTGAACTAAAGTTTGAAGACAAGAATATCCTTGTATTTGCCGATTTGAACTTTCGTAAATGATTCCAGAAAAGGCTTGTCTTTTAAATCTTTTTCCTGAATGAATAAGTATTTAGCGCCTTTTTTAACTAATTCGTCCATTTGATCAGCCGAGGAATAGTGGAGGAAATTTGTCCAGCCATTGCGGTCCATTAAAAAGAGAGATGCATTAAACGAAAAATCGCTCAAACAAATTACTTTATCTTCTTTGCGAATAGCTAAGGCATCAAATGTTCCGGAAATTGCTTTCCAGTTTCTCCAGCGGATGTTGTCTTCATTATACCATTTTAGCCGGTTCACCAAGACACTGTCTAAAACTACGTAACTTCCTTTCCGTGCAGTTGTTTTTAATTTCACGGTACTAAAACAAATCAAAAAATTGAAACTAAAAAAAACGAGCAGGGCATTTTTTGTTGGTTTTCCAGCAAAAAGTTGGGGTTGATTGGTTTTTAGATAATAGGCGAACGGTAAAATTGTTCCGAGAAAAATTACGAGAACAGAGATGAAATAATAATCGTGTACACCCATTAAAGGAGCCCAGAAAATAAAATATGTAATCACCCCGATAGAGATTATAATGGAGGCTAAATAGGCAAAAAGCGGAATTTTTTTGTGTAAAGTTAAATTATAGAACAAGAGAAAAAAGAAGACTAAGATCATCGGTCTGCTATAAAAAACATGACTGGAAAAATCTTTGATATCGTTTAAAAGTGTCATTTCATTCGCTGCTTTCATTTTCCAAATTGGATAAATATTATTGAAAGTATATTTGAATCCAGACGCTTCGTTGTAAAAATGCGCGTAAGTGTACCAAGAAATTATACTGAGAATAACCAATGCAAAACCACCTGCAAATTGCCACTTTGGAAACAGTTTTTTCGAACCTAGCGTTTTTATTGGTAACCGTTCTAAAAGGAAAATGAATCCAATAAAAACAAATATAATTAATGCGGAAACCTTTATTAATCCCGCCAAAGCGAAGAATAACATGGCATAATAAAAAAATGACGACTTGTTTTTTTGAGCAAATCGCGTAAGAAAATACAAGGCAATGAGATTAAACGAAAAAGCAGGTCCATCGGTTAGAAAACTTATTCCATAAACCGCCAAAACTGGCGATGAAAAGAGCAGTAAACTTAGTATAATTGCCCAAAATTCATTTTCAAATACGATTCGTACACTTTTGTAAAAGGCGAAAATTCCGAAAAAAAGAATTATAAAATAAAACAATCGAAATGCAAAATAGGAAACACCAAAAACCTTCCAAATTTGTGCAACGGAATAGTAGAGAATTGGAAATTCCCCTGCGGATCGTCCACTTGTTTTTTCATCACCAAAAAGCAAATGCATTTGTGGTTCTAGAAATGGTGCACCCTCGTAGTATTTTTTTGTAATGGATAAGCAATCTGCTTGTCGCCAAACATGGGTGTTTAATGGGCCTTCGTTCATAATCGAAGAATAGAACAAAATAGAAATCCCAAAAAATAAAACTAAAAAATTCAAGTCGTACTTCGAGAAAACGGCTCTCCAGTTTACATTTTCCAATTTCTTTGAAAGTTGTTCGTATGGCATGTTGACTCCTAATTTTAGAGGTGGATGAACAATAAAAAAGTGCTTACTTTCTAATTCGTTTATAGATTTTAATTGCAACCATTAATGCAACGGCAACGGCAAAAAAGCCAATTGTTCCTTTGATCCAATTAAAAGAACCTTGCATTTCGACTAAAAAAACAATTGCAACTAGCGCCAATGTTGCCACTTCATTCCAAATGCGCAAACCATTAGATTTCCAGTTAAAAATTCCTTTTTTCATATCAAAAAGTATCTTTTGACACACAAAATGGTAAACCAGTAGCAAAGCAACAAAGGAAAGTTTCAAATGCATCCACGGCAGTTTTAGTAGTCCACTATTGGCGAAAAGCATCCAAAAACCAAAAGCAAAAGTCAACACCATGGCTGGAGTTGTGATAATCCACCAAAGTTTTTTCTCCATCTCAATAAATTGTGTGGATAGAATGTTGCGTTCTAATTCCGTTTTGTTTTGCGCTTCCGTATGGTAAATAAACAAACGGACGATATAGAACAAACCGGCAAACCAGCTCACCATAAAAATGATATGCAGCGATTTTAATGTGTGATATGTTTCAAATTCCATGTGTCAAAGATAGAAGAAACAGGAAAGTACAAAGAGCGAGGCGCGTCTTTTTTTTGAAAGTTTTGGACTGGCGAGCGATTTATGGATCCCAAATTCTGGATTCTCACTAAAAATTTGCGAATTGTTCAGTACCTTTGTCGCTTAATTATACTGAAATGAGCGTTTTTGAACTTTCTGATCAAGAATTACAGCGAAGAGAATCTTTGCACAAACTGCGTGAGATGGGAATTGATCCTTATCC
>CAIYXD010000365.1 GCA_903930085.1 uncultured Flavobacteriia bacterium | reverse complement strand
CTGAACAATTGTCCAGCTTTAAAGTATGTCCTGTCGTTGCCGAATTTAGAAAGGCAAATCATCGTCGTCACTTGCCGTATTTACAGCTGCAGAAGGCGCTGCTGCAATTGGATCAAGATTCATTGCAGAAGGTCCTCCTTGTGGCATTCCCTGCGGCATTCCTTGTCCAACTTTTTCAATTCTCCAAGCTTCCAAAGAATTGAAATATTTCACTTCTCCTTGTGGACTTGTCCATTCGCGACCGCGTAAATTGAAGGAAACTTCAACTTGGTCATTTGGCTGAATTGCATCCAGCATCGAACATTTGTCTTGCGTTGCCTGAAAAGAAATATCCTGAGGATACATGCTAGAAGTTTCTGTTATCACGAATTCTCTTTTCGCAAATTTCTCCGACACTTGAACCGTTGGGTTCAAAACTTTTACGGTTCCTGTTAATTTAAACATATTGGTTGATTTATTTTATGGTTGTTTTTATTCTCAATTATTAAAGGAAAGAAGCGTCATCCAAGCTTCTTCCAATTTGTTTTCAGCAAGTAAATCTTTAGCTCTTTGGTGCAAAGAAAGTTCTAGTTTTATTGGATCGTCTTCTAAAGATATAAATAATTCACTTAATTCCACCAATTTATATTCATTTACATCCGTTTCATTTGGTAAAATTTCTATCCCACCAAGTTGTCCTAAGTCATTTCCGCCAAATTTGACAAGATTGACAAGGTAATTTTCGCCACTGGGTTGGGTTTACCGTCAGGTAATAGTGTTTCCAACCCCTCTTTAATACTTTTTATGTTGACGCCATTTTTTGTTAGAAGCTCAACCGTTTGAAGGACATCTATTAAATTCCTTCCAAGGCGATCCCAAGAATAGACAACCAGTGTTTTGATGTTATTTGAGGAAGTTAGTTTGTCGAAAAGCATTACAGCTTCCGGCCTTTCAAAAAATGGAACACTTCCAGAAATCTTATCAACGAAAACTTTTTTAGGGTCGAAACTTGGATGTTTTTTAAACTCTTGCAATTGTGATTCAACTTGCTGATTTTGAGTTGAAATTCTTAGATAAAAGTAAATTTCCATAGAGATCTTTTTCCTCTATAGGTGTTTTAATTCTAGGAACTTAATTTTTTTAAAACATTTTAATGAAAAACCTGACTTTTAGGAACAGCAAAAGATCTCAACAAATAGCTATAGCTTAAAAATGACAAACAATGATTGTCTTTTTTAAATGTTAGACTGACATTTGATTAAGTCATGGTTCAATAATGCCCTATAAAGGGTATGTCTGCACAAACGATACTTTGTAAAATAATTAAGAACCCTGATAATGGATGGGATGCTTTTTCAATTTCACTAAAAAAATTGGAAGGATTAACTAATGAAGACTGTCATTTTTATCTGGATTCCGACATTATTCCAACACCTATACTTTCTTATTTCGACTTTTTAATCGATGCAAAATATGTGTACCATGAGGATCTCGATCTTCCCGATTATAACTATTTGGTTGACCTTTTGGAAATAGTAGCTGAACAAATTTTACTTGACAAAAGAAACACTTGTTTTTACTATCCACTTGATTTTTTGGACAAAGAATTTGAACTAGACATAAAAAAAATAAGTCAATTCATCCGGGCAAAAAGTGATATTCGAAATAGCACTTTTTCATTCGTAGATGAAGCACTCCCGTACCACCTTCTTTGCATCAATCAATTATTGAGAATTCCAAAGCCTGCTCGCAATAGGTCTTTTTATACTAAAAAACGAATAGAACGAAACGTTTT
>CAIYXD010000364.1 GCA_903930085.1 uncultured Flavobacteriia bacterium | reverse complement strand
CTTTTTTACTTGTTGCAAAATCTTTTGGTGACCAACGTGCACCCCATCAAAAGTACCGATTGTTAATACCGGATTCGGAATACTATTTATTGCCGTTAGGTCTTGGAACATCTTCACTATTTAGAGACTTTGCAACAAAGGTAATAAACGTTGGAGATTATTGTTTGGACAAGGTCTGAAAGTTTGTATCAAACCAGCTTACTGAATTTTGAAATCAAACAAAACCATGTAATTAGTTGTTTTTAGTATCGCACGGTAAAATATAAATTTTATTTTACTTGCACCAATACCATAAAAAAGGTATTTTTGCGGAAGATTTAGTTTTTATTTATAATTATTCTAAATAAAAGAAAAAACGCCATGATAACAGTTACAGATACAGCAAAAAAGCAAGCCATTCGTTTGATGGAAGATGACGAAAAAGTTGGATACTTTATCCGAGTTGGTGTGCAAGGTGGCGGATGTTCCGGCTTAATGTACCAATTAACCTTTGACAACCAAGATTTGGAAGGCGATAAGT
This sequence comes from uncultured Flavobacteriia bacterium, assembly GCA_903930085.1. Taxonomy (GTDB): domain Bacteria; phylum Bacteroidota; class Bacteroidia; order Flavobacteriales_D; family Crocinitomicaceae; genus M0103. The sequence goes on along the minus strand of CAIYXD010000364.1, from coordinate 8,055 downwards.
CTTTTGAAAGCAATGGTGTAAAAGTAGTTGTCGACAAAAAAAGTTTTTTGTATTTAGTTGGAACAACCTTGGATTTTTCAGGTGGATTAAATGGAAAAGGATTTGTTTTCGTAAATCCAAATGCGGACAGAACCTGCGGTTGCGGGGAATCATTCTCGCTATAATTAGCAGATAAAATCAACAAACAAACGCATCAGTAAAAGACAATGGGATACACAGAAAATGAACTTGCAAAAGATCTTGAGAACCAAGAATATAAATTCGGTTTTGTAACGGATATTGAATCCGACAAAGCACCAATCGGTTTGGATGAAAGTATCATTCGATTCATTTCCAACAAAAAAGAAGAGCCAGAATGGATGTTAGAATATAGATTGAAAGCATTCGAAATTTGGAAAACGATGACAGAGCCTTCGTGGGCACATGTGAAATATGTTAAACCAGATTTTCAAGCGATAACCTATTATTCTGCACCAAAACAATCCAAGAAATACGAATCTTGGGACGACGTCGATCCGGAAATGAAAGCAACCATGGCGAAACTTGGAATTTCAATGGAAGAACAAAAGCGCTTGACAGGCGTAGCTGTTGATTTCGTTATGGATTCCGTTTCTGTGGCAACCTCCTTCAAATCCAAATTGAAAGAATTAGGTATAATATTTTGTTCCTTTTCTGAAGCGGTGCAAGAATTCCCTGAGTTGGTCCGAAAACACATGGGATCAGTTGTTCCGATGACGGATAATTTCTATGCGGCATTGAATGCTGCCGTGTTTACAGACGGATCATTTTGCTATATTCCGAAAGGCGTAAGATGTCCAATGGAACTTTCTACCTATTTCCGCATAAATGAAGGTGGAACAGGGCAATTCGAACGCACGCTCGTAGTTGCGGATGAAGGATCGTATGTTTCCTATTTAGAAGGTTGCACAGCTCCGCAGAGAGATGAGAATCAACTTCATGCTGCCGTTGTAGAATTAATCGCATTGGAGAATGCGGAAATAAAATATTCTACCGTACAAAACTGGTATCCTGGCGACAAAGAAGGAAAAGGTGGGATTTATAATTTTGTTACCAAACGTGGTATTTGCGAACGGAACGCTAAAATTTCGTGGACACAAGTTGAAACTGGCTCTGCTGTGACATGGAAATATCCGTCTTGTATTTTAAAAGGCGATAATTCTATTGGTGAATTTTATTCCGTTGCGGTAACCAATAATTTCCAACAAGCAGATACCGGTACGAAGATGATTCACCTCGGTAAAAACACAAAAAGCACGATTATTTCTAAAGGAATTTCTGCCGGAAAATCGCAAAATTCATACCGTGGCTTAGTTCAAATTCATAAAGGAGCTGAAAATGCCCGGAATTTTTCTCAATGCGATTCTCTTTTAATGGGAGATACCTGCGGCGCGCATACTTTTCCTTATATAGAATGTAAAAATAGTTCCGCTAAAATTGAACACGAAGCGACCACTTCGAAAATTGGAGAAGACCAGATATTTTATTGTTTACAACGCGGAATTAGCGAAGAAAAAGCAATAAGCTTAATCGTGAATGGCTATTGTAAGGAAGTTTTGAATCAACTGCCAATGGAATTTGCAGTTGAAGCTCAGAAACTATTGGCCATTAGCTTGGAAGGATCGGTAGGTTAGAAGAATATACTAAGAACTGTAAATTTTGAATTACAATTTGAAACGAATTCTGATTTACATATAAAATTGATTATGATTAAAATAACAAATTTACATGCCTCAATTGATGGCAAAGAAATATTGAAAGGCTTAAATCTAGAAGTTAAAGCTGGAGAAGTGCATGCAATCATGGGGCCAAATGGTGCCGGAAAAAGCACCTTAGCCTCCGTTTTAGCTGGAAGAGAAGCATACGAAGTAACAGAAGGATCCATAGAATTCGATGGGAAAGATTTGTTGGAATTAGATACAGAAGACCGCGCTAGAGAAGGATTATTTCTTGCTTTTCAGTATCCTATTGAAATTCCAGGTGTTTCAAATGTAAATTTCTTACGAACAGCATTAAATGAAATTCGAGAATACAAAGGAGAGGAACAAATTTCCGCAAAAGATTTCATGGCGATGGTGCGTGAAAAATCTGCACTTGTAGAATTAAATGCAAAACTTGCCTCAAGATCAGTAAATGAAGGTTTTTCTGGCGGAGAAAAGAAACGAAATGAAATATTTCAAATGGCGATGTTGGAGCCTAAATTAGCAATCTTAGATGAAACGGATTCCGGTTTGGATATCGATGCCCTAAGAATAGTTGCAAAAGGTGTAAACACACTGAAATCATCCGAAAACGCAACAATTGTTATCACACATTACCAAAGACTTTTGGACTATATTGTGCCTGATTTTGTGCATGTTTTGTACGATGGGAAAATTGTAAAAACGGGAACAAAAGACCTTGCTCTAGAATTAGAAGAGCGTGGCTATGATTGGATTAAAGCGGAAGTTGAAGCGAAATAATCTGCAGTGAAAGTTACAAAGAATTTGAAAAAAAGAACCGCATGAACGAAATACTGCAAGAAAATAAATTAACCGCTTTTATTCATAACCTTAGTCCTACTTCGTTAAAGTTTCCGGAAGAACTGTTGCAAAGTGCTGCTATTTCATTGTTAACAAATGATTTCCCCACTACTAGAAAAGAAGCTTGGAAATATACGCGCGTTGGAAGAATTGCGGCAATTAAAGCAGCTACGAAAATTGAAAATAGTACGACTCCAAATCCTGTAACGATAGATTCAAATGCATTAACTTTTGTGTTTGAAAATGGGGTGTTTCTTCCCGGTATTTCCTCCGTAATAATTCCAGAAGGAATAAGCATAAAACCGCTTTCCTTGTGCGATGCAGAAGAACTTTCTCAGATTGGAAAATTGGCTACCGTTGAAGGAGAGGTATTCACCGCTATCAATGTTGCACACGCAAACGATGGCATTTATATAAAAATTTCAGATCATACACTACTTGAACAATCGATTCAGATTACACACATAATACGCGGCGAAAACAATGTAAGCAATTTTCGGAATTACATTCATGCAGGAAAATTCTCCAAAGCACATATCATTCAAGGATTTTTTAGTCAGAATGCAAAGAATTGTTTTTCTAATGTTGTAACTGAAATTGTAACCGGAGAAAATGCATTTTTGACAATTGATAAAATTCAGTATGAAGAGATGGGGAATTTTCACGTTGCAACGGAAGAAGTTCACCAGGAAAAGGATTCTACATTCACCATCAATACACTCACTTTGGATGGAACTTTGGTGCGAAACAATCTGAATATTGGCGTGAAAGGCGTGAATTGCGCTACTCACCTCAATGGTATTTATTTACTAAAGGAAAATCAACATGTTGACAACCATACAATTGTAGACCACTGCGCCCCGAATTGTGAGTCCCATGAATTATACAAAGGCGTAATGGATGATTCCTCCACAGCCGTTTTTAACGGAAAAGTTTTTGTGCGAAAGGATTCTCAAAAAATAAATGCTTTTCAATCCAATGCCAATGTTTTATTAAGTGATTCTGCAACTATCAACTCCAAGCCAGAATTGGAAATTTATGCGGATGATGTGAAATGTTCGCACGGCTCCACCACAGGCCAATTGGACGATGAGGCGATATTTTACCTTCGTGCGCGCGGTATATCAGAAAAATCTGCCCGTCATTTAATGGTTTCCGCGTTTATTGGTGATGTTTTAGGGAAAATTGAAAACGAAAAAGTACTAGAATTTACACATTCTATATTGAAAGACCGTTTTGGTTGGGAATTTTGAACGGTAAAACGAGAAATATTTAGCTGTATTTATTTAATGCCCCTAATTTTGTGAAAGGTGTTATTAATCCTCCTCATTAAAAAATTCAATTTCATCGTCTTCATCCATGTTACTGAAATCTTTGATTAAGATGGCAATCTCGCTCATTATTTGTGCTTTTTTCGGATCTTTTGGAGTGGTGTCTTTCGCGTAATCCTGCAGATGTAATTGAGATTCCAACACATATCTTTCCTCAAATGGCCCTTCTAGATTTTCAATAATAGTAAGACATTCCACTGCTTCCATAAAATCTCCTTCTACAGCAATCTCAACAAAATCGGCTAAATAATAGCTGTAATTCAGTGGACTGTTCCATATCGTTGCTAAGATATTTCCTCTAACTACATTATATGCTGGATCTTTTAAAATTCGCATAATTTCGTCCACAGAATCGGTATCTTTCAAACTAGATAGAAACTCTATGACTTCCGACTTTATCTTTTCCGAAACATCGGATAAAAGCAAGCGCACCATTGGTTCTAAAATTGAAATATCACCATTTGCCTGCAAGGCTTTTATTGACGCACTGATTTTAGATGGATTTCCAGAATTTAACTCATCTATGAGTAGCTTAACCTTTATTTTTTGCTGTTTTCCTCCGTTATTTGTCGACACTTTTTTTCTGCAAAGTTAATTAATTCTATTTATTGAAAGTACATACGAAGAATCTTGAATATCTTTGTAGCATGATTAAAGTATTTCCGTCATTTTTCTGGCTTTTTCTTGTGTTTTGCTTTTCAGCATGTTCAATTGAAGAAGCGCGACCAACCAAGAAACAAGAAATTGTAATTGCTTCGGATTGTTTAGACCCAAAAGACGAAACTTTATTTAAAAGCTTTGAGAAATCATTTGGCATTCAAGTCAAAATCCACCACTTTAGTGCCGATAGTTTAAAGAAATTATTAGTGCAGGAAGGCGTAGATACAGAAATTGACGCTGTTATTTTAGCTTCCACCTATTCCATGTATCTATTGGATAATTCTAATCTTTTACATAAAATAAAGAAGGAAAAATTCCCTAAACAATTAGAAAAAAACTACCGTTCTAAAAAATCCACTTGGGCAGGAATCGGAATAGATCCATATGTGGTTGCATTGTCCAAAGATTCCAGTAATAAAATAACCGAATACAAAGATCTTTTGGAGAAATCAAATACATTTTATTCGCTTCAAACTGCAGATTTTTGGAATCCATTCTATGCATCAATAGCACAAAGAATGGGCAAAAAGAATAAGAGGAATTCGGCGGATTGGATCAAGAAAATGAGAGAAAACTCAAGGGAATATATTTCAATGAATGATACAATTCCCTCTCATTCAGTTTTCCTTTCAAGTTATTCAGTATTGAATTTGAAAAAAGATAAAAAGCTTAAATTGATTTTTCCAAACCAATTTACTGGCGGAAGTTATTACAATATGGCTTGTTTTGGAATCGTTAACCAAGCTAGAAATTATGAAAATGCCCTTGCCTTCTTTGGTTATTTACTAAATGAATCTGTTAATAAACGGTTAAACAACCATTGGAAGAAATTTCCTGTTTTATCAACGAAAACGGGCTTCTTTACCTACCAAAATAGTGCTTTTAAAAAATCTGAAACGAGTCCTGTATTTCTAGATTACCATTACAAAAGCCCCCTAAAAATTCTAAAATAAAGTTACCTTTTCATGCTTTAGAATTGAATTTTATGCGTAATTTTGCAATCCATTACGAATAAATCAATGATAGATAGAGAGACTTTAAACGCTCGCCTAGACAACCATGAAGAAATTTCTGTTTCCACTCTCGATACTAAAAAAAGACTACTCTATTACGTTGCGTTCATATTGAATAGTGCATTTTTCGTAGCACTATATATAACTATACATGTGCCAAATTTTCTTGCACCTCTTTTTATAGTTTGGATATTAGTAAGCTTTTTATTCCTAAAAAGACAATACAGCTATTTATCCAGTGCAACAATTAAAGGAGATATACTTGTGCTTACCAACACGAGTGGCATCAACATTATCACCTATATAAATAGCATTCGGAAAATTCGGAAAACTAACTTCCTAAACAAAAGCTTTACATCTATTAAATATGCGATAGATGGTAAAACGAAAAAAGCGTGTTTTATTTCCAATAGAAGAGAAAAAAATCAGCCGTCTTTTATTATTCGCTTTACCAAGCAATATTATAAAAATAAAAGGCAAATCTATAAGCCGGGTTCTGTTTTCTGATTGAAATCAAATTGCCTATCATTTATCTAGCCCCAATCTCACGATTGGGATCAAGCGACCTACCCTCCGAGATTGGGCGAGCAACCCTCAAGCCTCGGTATACATGGTCTTTCAGTCCGTAAGGTTTACCTTGCAATCAATGTCGCCATTGACACGGTGAGCTCTTACCTCACCTTTTCACCTTTTCTCAAACGAAGCTTGCGCTTATTTAAGTAGTTTTCCTTTCTGTGGCACTTTCTGTCTCCAATAATTGAAGCCTTCCCGTTAGGAAGTACGGTGCTCTATACTGCCCGGACTTTCCTCTCTCCCGATAATTCGAGACAGCGATAGACCGATTTGCCTTTGACGCAAAGATACGAAAAGATCCGTGAACTATTCTTTAATAAAAGTTTGTTCGCTTGTTTTTGAAGCGGAAATTAATTGAATTTGATACGTTCCCGAAGCTAATTCAGAAATATCCAAGGAAGAGAAAAAATCTAAATCATTCGTTTTTTCAAATTGTACTGCTCCCTTAGCATCTATAATTCTAATAGATTCTATTTTTTCAGAAGAAACAATGTACAAATTATCTTGCGTCGGATTTGGATAAATTTTTGCCGTGAATGGCAGCTCTAAAATCCCCGCATCTAACCCGCGATAAATATCTCTATACTCAATTGAAGAAATCGTTTCATTACCACCAATCTCATTTGTTGTTATTTTTAAGATTGGTTCTTTTTCGCCGTTTGTCCACCATTCATATTCATGACTACTTGGAATAGGCAAAGGAATCCAAGTGCCTCCAAAAATTGGCAAGACAAAATACAAAGAATCAATTTCTGTAATATCATGTTTGATGCGCAACGCTTCAAATGCGCCATACGGAGTCGTGATTGATCCATACCCGTCTACATTTGTTGTTCTTGTGCGGTGTTGGTTCCAAGTTGCATCTATAATCGGATTAAAATCTATATTCGTATAGCCACGAGAAAAATGTGAGTTACCAAAAGCAACTGGTAATTCATACCTTTTTTCAATCGTATCCGATTTAAATGGTATGGCTTGACCATTAACAACAAGCGAAAAACCTACGGAAGTAACACCAACGGCATTGATTCGTGTAAATTGAAAAATATCTTCAATTGTAACCGGTAAAAAAGAAGTAATTTGAGCAATTGGAATCGCAGAAGATTCAATAAAATAACTTGCTTGGTATTTTAATGGCGCAAAAACGCCAAATGTAAAATTCACAAAAGCTGGAGCTCCTGACATGGAACGGAAATCCTTCAAAGTTTGAGAAACTGGAACTAAAGATGAAAAATCCCAAGAATAGCTAGCTCCGGTTGATTGGAAATCATAACCATTATCATTTGCTTGACTCATCCGAATCGTATCGCCTCCCGTTGCAAAATCTCCAGATTGCAAGGTGATTTGTGCAAAAGTAATACTGACACTAAAAAAGCTTGAAATAAGTAGTAATTTCTTCATTGTTATTTTTTGTGCTAAGATAAAATAAAGTATTGAAACTACTTGATTCCAATACTTTATTTATTGAAATGGTTAAGAAATAAAATCAAAACTTTCGATTTACCTATTCGGTATGGTCAAACAAATTTTGTATTGAAACCTCTTTTCTTGTATATTTGAACGTATGGTATTCAAAAAAAATAGTGCGCAATGAAACTGCACCTCATTCGCCACGCAAAAACAGACCAAATGTCCGAATCTGGGAAGGATTTTGACCGAAAATTACTTCCTAAAGGAATAATTCAAGCCAATGTTTTAGGCTATTATTTACACGAACAAAATTGGAGTTCTGCAGTTGTTTTTTGCTCTACAGCAGAGCGCACTAAAGAAACATTAAGGATTTTAACTAATCTTGTATTCATGGGTAAAACAATACTTTCAGACGAATTATACTTGTGTGATCGGGAAATGTATTTAAAAATCATTTGGAATTTACGCCATGGAAAAGACCTTGTTTTTATTGGACACAACGATGGGATTTCACAAATTGCTTCCTAT